>JAGDWZ010000069.1:4654-5780 GCA_023269915.1 Hydrogenobaculum sp.
TAATAGAAATTATCTTTTGGCTTTATGTGAAGGTCAGAAGCATTTCTTGCAAGAGCAACCTTCACTATATCTTTAAAATCTGTTATCGTTTGAGTTTCTTGTGATATGGCCGCATAATCTCTTTTTATAGCTTCAAATTTAGATATAGAAACAAGATAGTTTTTCTTATCTTTTGTATAGATAGGGATATAGGTTATTATACCCTCGTCGGCTATTATTCTATCGGTTTCTACGCTTTTTATAGTAAAGTTTACGTTGTATCCATCCTCTGGCTCCAAGGCATAATCCTTAGCTATGTCTATAAATAGTTTTACTTGCTCTGGAAACGTTACAAATCCGAGTATATTTAAAACCTTTAGATCATGTTCTCCAAGCTCCCTTCTTTTTTGCAAAAATATTTCGTACTTTTCTTTTAAAATACCCTTTACCCTATCTAAAAAATCTCTATATATAAACTTATGAAGCTGAGAGCCATACTCTTCGAAATACTTGGCTTTTGATTCTTCCGTGTCTGGCAAACCCTTTGCTTCTAAATACTCTTTATATTTCATAAAATCTATTATAATATTTTTTAAATGGAAAATGTTAGAAGCCAAGCAAAAGCTCCTTATGTCGGAATTGTAGTGAAAACTACATCGCCGTTATCCTTTGATGTGCTTTTGCAAGAAGACGCTTTTGTACAGTTGGACGATGTGTTGGTTTGTAAATCAAAAGCTAAGAAAGATGGTGAAGATTTAGAGATAACATTTTACGGGGTTGTAGTGGAACTAACAAAAAGTCTTGAAGGCGTAGATACCCTTTATCAAGAAATAAAAGCAAAAGAAGGTATAGTACCAGTACATCCCACATATTTAGCGAAGGTCAACGTAAACCGCATAGAGCCACAATATTACATTCCACCAAAACCAGGAGACGAAGTTTTTAAAGCTTTTGGTGAAGATAGAGACAGAGGGCTTTTCTTTGATGCTATGGAAACAAGAATACCCGCAGGACTCTCACAGGACGGACTACCCATATATATAAATTACAATTTCATAAACGGAAAAGACGGAGCCCACATATCTATAAGCGGGATGTCTGGGGTAGCCACAAAAACTTCTTATTCGTTATTCTTGATAAACTCTAT
>JAGDWZ010000069.1:5880-9294 GCA_023269915.1 Hydrogenobaculum sp.
GGATGTCTGGGGTAGCCACAAAAACTTCTTATTCGTTATTCTTGATAAACTCTATCATCCAAAAAGCCAAAGATAAACCAAGATTTGTGATATTCAATGTAAAGGGTAAAGACCTACTATTTTTAGACAAAGAAAATTTAAGGTTTAAAGAAGAAGACATAAGAAAGTTTGAGTTAATGGGCTTAGAACCAAAACCCTTTAAAGATGTAGCCTTTTATTGTCCGCCAGAAAAAAAAGATGGCAAAGTAGCAATGGGCGGAGCAAGGTACGACGTAAACCTATATGGATTTAGCATGAGGGATTTTGCTTCAGAAAGACTTTTAAAATATATGTTTGCAGAAAACGAGCAAGAAATATCAAACCTAAATTTTATAATAGATAAGATTTCAAATAAACTTTATGAGCTTTCAAAAGATTCAAAGGATGCTCTAATAGATGACAAAGTGGGTAGAGAGATAAAAGATTTGGAAGATTTATACGAGCTTTTACAAGAAATTTACGACAATCAAAAAGACGAAAAAGAACGATACTACGCATGGTTTGGTAAAAATACAAGCTCCCAAAGCGTTGAAGCATTCTTGCGGAGGTTTGCCTTTGGTATAAGGCATATAAAGCTTCTTATAAAACAAGAAACATCTAAGCATATAAAAAATATTATCAAAGATATAATAGACAACATGCGTACAATAAATGTAATAGACATAAGCGACCTTCATAGCGTAGGCAAGATGTTTGTAGTAGGAGCCATGCTTGATAAGATATTTAGACAACGAGAAGAAAGCGGTATATCAGAGCCTAAAATTTTTGTGCTTTTAGACGAATTAAATAAATACGCTCCAAAAGAAGGTTGGAGTCCTATAAAAGACACGTTGCTTGATATAGCAGAAAGAGGAAGAAGTTTAGGTGTGATACTAATAGGTGCACAGCAAACAGCCAGCGAAGTGGAAAAGCGCATCATAGCAAACAGCGCCATAAAGGTGGTAGGAAGACTTGATACAGCGGAGTTATCTGGCGAAGAATACGGGTTTCTTTCTAAAAGCCTAAAACAAAGGGTAAGCATGTTAAAAAAAGGCTCCATGATACTTTATCAACCAGATATACCAACTCCAACGATGGTAAATGTACCTATGCCACCATGGGCCACTAGAAAAGAGGAGGCAAAAGATGAAATATCCGAAAAAATATGTGCTGATATTGATAACGCTTTTAATTAGCTTTATAAGTTTTTCTTTGGCATCTATAATAGACGTAAGAAAAGGTGTATATCAGGATAAGATTAGATACGTATTTGATGTAAAAGATGTAAGCACTTACAAAGTTCACCAAGAAGGTAGGAATATCATTATAGAGATAGGTGATAGAAAATTTATATATACGATGCCGTATACCCCATCTTCGGTAAAAAGCTTTATGCTTCAAAACCCAGAAAGAATAGTCATAGATATTTACAAGCCCACAAAAGCACAAAAAGATAGCATATTAAATATAATATCTCCAAAATACGCTTATCTCATAAAAAACCACCAAATACCAAAAAATACAGTTTACAACGATGACCAAGACCCTCTTAGCGTAGTAGACAAAAAATACTTGGAAGCCATAGAAAGCTATCCAAAATCCACAAAGCCATACAAATATATACCTCACCCAAAAGGAGTAAAAGTAGTGGTAATAGACCCAGGCCACGGAGGAAAAGACTCTGGTGCTATAGGCATAGGTGGTGTAGAAGAAAAAAATATCGTGTTGGCAATAGGTAAAAAGTTAGATTTCTTTCTAAAACATGACCCCAGGTTTAAAGTAATCATGACTAGAGACAAAGACGTTTTTATACCACTCCAACAAAGAGCTAGAATAGCTATAGAAAATAGGGCTGATTTGTTTATAAGTATACACTGCAACATGGCACCTGGACATATAACATGGCCGCATGGCACAAATATATACTTTTTATCAAATCCCGGTATAAATATGAAATACAACGAACTAGTAAACAACGAAGCCTTTGCTCACCTTGTATTTGGCAACGCCTTGTATGAACCTAGCATAAGTGCAAGAAGAGTGTTGGCAAGGCTTGCTTTAGATGTTACCAAAAATCAAAGCCTTGTTTTTGCTAAAGATTTAGCTTATACTTTGGATAAAGATCTACATAAACATGTAGATATACACAACATACATAGGAGAAATTTTGTGGTATTAAGAACACCAGGCATACCATCTGTTTTAGTAGAAACTGGATTTATAAGCAATCCTCATGATGTAAAAGAACTCACAAACCCCTCTTACCAGTGGGCTTTTGCAAAAGCCATGTATGAAGCGATAGTAGATTACTTCTTTGGTCCAAATAGAAATGAAGAACCACAAAACAACATAGCTTTAAAAGGTAGCTAATAAACAATAACCTTGTAAAGACCATTTTGATGTATTATTTTTGTGCGCTTTCCTTGGGCTTTTAGCTCTAAGCTTAAACTAAAAGCATCAGAAAAATATTTGAAAGCTCCAGCTTGATAAGTACCATTTTTTAGATAAATAAATTTATTGGGTTTTTGAGCATTTTTTTGCAATTTAAGCGTTATACTGGAATTCCTTTTGCTTTTTGCTGTATAAGGTACAGTTGGCTTTTTAATAAAAGGTGGTTTTACAATTGGCTTTGAGATGGTTGGTGTTTTTATTGGTTTTCTATATCTTGTAAAGCTTTTATTGGCTGTTTTCTTTACCAGTTGCACTTTCTTAATTTTGGTGGTTTTTACATTGTTTGATAAAACCTTTGTGGAGTTTATATCAGTATTTTGATGGTTTGGTTTGCTTTTAACGGTTGATGTTTGGTTTGAAGCGTTGCTGGCGCTGCTTGAATTATCTACAGTGGTAGAATCTTTAGTGTTGTTGGGAGTTGGTTTAGCGTTAACGTTGGTGAGGGTAGGAGTTTGTGAAGGTTTTTCATGCTTTACATTTTCTTGGACAAGCTGTTTATTTAAGCTGTTAGTGGATATATTTCTATGCCAAGTGCTGTACCAAAGGTAGAATAGCGTAAGCCCCAAAACTATTAAAAGTATCGTTATTGCATTTTTTGTATTAAGCATATAAATAATTATATTTATTTTCTTGTATATTTTGCTTACTTTATCAAAGTAGGTATATTAAAACTGTTATTGTTGATGTGAAGGTTTATAAAATTGTTAACTGTAAACTTTGCTCTAAACTTTTCAACTGGTATTAACTTGATGGCAAGCTTAGGATCGTAAAAAAATATATCTCCAAAGACGTATGGATAAGCATACACATAAAGGATGTTGTCTTTTACAAAAAATACTTCCTTAGAAAATCCTCTATACATGCCGCAGTAGGTGTATAAATAAACTTTCGAAAAACGTTTTGAGTTGTCTATCTTTATGGTCTTAGCACATTCTATAGCTTTTT
>JAGDWZ010000059.1 GCA_023269915.1 Hydrogenobaculum sp.
AGTTTGGGTACCTATCCTGAGCCGTGGCACACTTGTCCCTTCATGGTACCCACCTTCTTTTTGATTCTAAAAACCTTTCTCTTCTAACCATATATTCTTACCTCCTTCTTTGAGATTTTCATAATCCGTGGTATACTTGTGATAAAAATTTTAACAGAGATAGGTATTTATAATGTTTGTGAAGTTTTGCAGGGCCAAGAGGCCCCGGAAGGAAATTTATGACCTTAAATCTTTGCTTATTTCTTCTGGTAATGGGCAAGCTTCTGGAGGAAGGCCTTTTACTTTAGAGCCGTAGTACATAACTGGTATTAATACAAGACTAAGAGCTGTAGAGGCTATAGTACCAAATATCAAGGATATGGCAAGGCCGTTGAAGATTGGGTCAAATATGATGACGAACGCACCTACTATGAGAGCTGCTGCTGTTAAAAGCACCGGTCTTGTTCTTATAACACCGGCTTCTACGACGGCTACATGAAGAGGTACACCTTCTCTTATCCTTTGCTCTGCAAATTCCACAAGCAGTATAGAGTTTCTTAGGATTATACCGGCTAAAGCTATAAAGCCTATCATAGATGTTGCTGTGAAGAAAGCATGCAGTATAAAGTGCCCTGGGACTATACCAACGAGCGTTAATGGAATAGGAGACATGATGATGCCAGGGGTTTTGAAATCTTTAAACCATCCTACTATAAGCACGTATATGATAAAAAGAGCACCTGCAAAGGCAATGCCCAAATCTCTAAACACCTGTAAAGTAATATACATCTCGCCACCCCATCTTACATATATATGATTTGTAATTTTAGGGAAAGACATCCAGAGTTCCGATACATGGCCGTAAGGGTTTGGTATGCTTAAAACTTTCTTTCTTATATCCCATATGCTGTAAAACGGAGCACCAGCGCCTTTTGCCACATCCCCTATTACATATACTACCCTTCTTAGATTTTCGTGGTATATAGTCTTGTGTATGGGCTTTTTGACTATTTTGATAAGGTTTGAAAGTGGTATAAGCTGACCTTTTTTGTTTGGTATCTCTAGGTTTTCAAGATTTTGAAGCGTTCTATAAGGTCTTGCTATCCTTACTTCTATAGGTACAGCTTCTGTATCTGTAGATTGAATAATACCAGCTTCATAACCAGCGGTAGCCACTCTTAAAGTCCTTACAATGTCTTTTTTTGAAACTCCAAACTGCGCTGCTCTTGCTTGGTCTATTACAAAATCTATTTGAGGGGCGTTTGATTCAAGGTATATGCCGCTGTCTGTTATTTCTTTGTCGTGTCTGAAAAGCTTTAAAACTTGAAGAGCAAAAGCTCTTTCAGATGATAAAGTAGGACCATATATCTCAGCCACTATAGGGTCTAAAACTGGTGGACCAGGTGGGACTTCTGTTACACCTACATAAGAAGCTCCCATGGAAAATGCTATTTTTTGCACCATTGGTCTTATGTATTGGGCGAAAGCGTGAGATTCCATCTTTCTTTTATCTTTTCCAACAAGCTCTATAGCTATTTGGGCATAGTAAGGCTTTGTCCTAAGATAATAGTGTCTTACAAGACCATTAAAATCATAAGGTTCTGGCACACCTGCATATATTTGATAGTACTTTACCTCTTTTTGCTTTGCTATATAATCGGCTATTTTTTTAGCTACTAAATAAGTTTGTTCAACGGTAGTGTCTTCTGGCATATTTAAAACCACAGAAAGCTCAGATTTGTTGTCAAAGGGAAGCATCTTTACTATGACTGCTCTACTTAGTATAAGTACCACGGATATACCTAATAAAGACCAGACTGCTATATAAAATAAAATTCTTTTTGATTTTGATATAATAAGAGGTTCTACCATCTTACAATAAAGCTTCCAAAATACCGTTTCCTTTATATTTATAACAGGTTTTTCGCTTTTATCATGTTCGTGATGATGCTTTAGAAATCTATAAGCAGCCCAAGGTGTTATGGTAAAAGCCACCCATAGAGAAAATAGTATTGCAGCACTTGCGTTTACAGGTATTGGTCTCATGTAAGGTCCCATGAGACCACCCACAAAAGCCATCGGCATCAAAGCAGCTATGATTGTAAAGGTTGCTAAAATTGTGGGATTACCTACCTCGTCCGTAGCCCTTATGATAGCATCATGTTTTGGAAGCTCTGGGAAAAACTCAAACCATCTGTGGATATTTTCCACCACCACAATAGCGGCATCTACCAATATACCGATAGAAAATATAAGGGCAAAAAGCGTAACTCTATTTATGGTAAAGCCGTAAAGCTTGCTAAAGAACAGTGCAAAAGCAAGGGTCACTGGCACAGCTATTGCCACTATAGCAGACTCTCTAATACCAAGAGCTACAGCTATAAGAAGTATGACAGAGGCTGTGGCTATGAAAAGGTGCTCTATGAGTTCGTTTGATTTGTTTTGAGCGGATTTACCGTAGTTTCTTGTGACGGTTATATGTAAATTAGCTGGTATTACGGTGCCTTTTAACGAATCTACCTTCTTTAAAACGTCTTTTGCTACATTTACGGCGTTTGTACCGGCTCTTTTTGCTATTGATATGGTGACAGCCGGATACATTGGAGAACCATAACGCTTGGAAGCCGCGCCAAAGCCCATTGTCACATAATCGTGTACACCGCCTGGACCATCTGTGATTGTGGCTATATCTCTTAGGTAAACGGGTTTTCCGCCGTACCATCCTACCACCAAATCTTCTAAATCTTGTTTTGACCTTATGAAGTTTCCGGTTTTTACATAGTAAAGGGTGTTATTTTGATTTATATAGCCGCTTGGTAATTCTTGATTTGCCTCTTGGATTATATGCACTATATAAGCAGGAGACAATCCGTAAGCGGCTTCTTTGGCCGGGTCCAAAAGCACCCTTAGCTTTCTTGGCTGGCCTCCGTATATCTTTACCTGAGCTACATTTGGCACTGTTTTTAACTCATTGTCCAAAGTATCGGCAATCCTTCTCAAAGAGTAGTAATCATACCCCTTTCCCCAAAGAGTAAGCGTCATAATAGGTACATCATCAATTGACCTTGCTTTTATGAGCGGTGGAAGTTCAACACCAGGTGGTACCAAGTTTAAAGATGCCATCATCTTGGCGTTTAATTCTACCAAAGCTTTTACTGGGTCTGTGCCTACGTGAAACCTTGCGGTCACAAGACCATATCCATCACCAGAAGCGCTGTATATGTAAGATATGTCTTTTAATTCCCATAATTTTTTCTCTAATGGTGTAACTACTCTTTTTTCTACTTCTCTTGGAGCAGCCCCTGGGTAAGGTATCATTATATCTATCATTGGAACCACTATATCTGGGTCTTCTTCTTTTGGCGTTGTTACCACTGCAAATATGCCAAGGGCCAAAAGGACAATTATCATTATGGGGGTAAGTTTAGAATCTATAAAATATTTTGCTATTCTTCCGGCTATTCCGTACATATTTACTCTCCTATCTTACATTTATCGCAAACATTGTATACGTTTCCTTCTACTATTCTATCGCCAGGTTTTAAACCAGATAAAACTACGTAGCTATCCCCTACCCTTTGACCAAGCTTCACAAATTGCATATGGGTTATGTTGTTTTTATCTACAAGCCACACTGCATCTATATCGTCCCATTTAAACAACGCATCTTTTGGTATAGTGACGACAGTTTCTTGGCTTTTGGGAATATAAACTTTTGCATAAAGCCCGCTTGTTATACCATCTTCGTTTGGTATGTCTATTTTTACATCAAAAGTATGGGACATTGGATTTAAAGCTTTGGATACCTCTTTTACCGTGCCTTCTACTGTTTTGTCTATACCACCTATATACACTTTGAGAGTTTGGCCTGGGGTTATCTTGTTTATATACTTTTCTGGCAATGCCACGTCCACTCTGTAAGGTGGCTTATCTATCATCATAAGTGGCATGCCTGGGGCCGCTATATCTCCCACGTTTACATTTTTCATATATATACAGCCTGAAAATGGAGCGGTTATATTTGCGTAAGCTAAGTTTGCTCCAGCAGCAGATGCTCCAGCTTTAGCGGCCATTATAGCGTTTTTAGCTTGTTCTACCATTGCTTTAGCTGCTTCGTACTTTGCTTTTACCTCATCGTACTCTTGCTCTGTTACCGCTCCTGATTTTATAAGCTTTTGAAACCTTTGATAGGTTTTTGATACGGCTTGTAAATTTGCTTCGGCAGCTTTCATTTGATCTTCAGCTTGTTTGGCTCCGTAGTTAGCTTGAGCTACCATGCTGGATATATCTTTTGTATCTAGTTTTACAAGTAGTTGTCCTCTTTTTACGCAATCACCGTCTTTTACGTAAACTCCTATCACCTTGCTCATAAGCCTTGTGGAGATAGCAGCGTGGTTTTTGGCACTCACTACACCGTCAAACTCTTCTTCTAAAGGCGTAGAGGAACTTATCGTTATAACTTTCACATTTGAAATTACTTTTGGTTTAATGGGCTTTTCACCGGGGGAAATCTTATGTTCAAAAAAGCCCCCAAGCCATAGGATAATAACCACCATAGGTATTATGAAATAAAGGACGTACTTTTTAAGGGCGTTCATATTACTTTACCTCCTTGTTTAATAGACCAGCTTGATATAGGCTTTTTATATAAGCTAAGTTGCAATCATACATGGCTTTTGCAAAATCAAACCTAGCCTTATCGTATTGCGTCTCGGCGTCTATAACATCCGTTATCTTTGCTAAACCTACTTTGTATCTTTGATCCATTACCTTTAAAGTGGCTTTGGATTCTTCTTTTTCTTTTTTAGCGTATTTCATCATAGCCAAGGCGTTTTCGTAATCAGCCAAGGCTTTGTTTATCTTAAATATAGACCCCTTTGCCATGTAATCTATGTAAGAACTAAGCATGAGCTTTTGTTCGTTTAAACTTCTTATCTTGTTAAAAGCCGTTAAACCATCAAACAGATTCCAATTTATGCCAACACCCACCATATAACCGTTGGCAGTTGCTCCAAAAGGCGTTGAATTGTCAAAGAGCGAATAAGATGCAAAAGCTCCTAATTGCGGTAGATAATCGCCTATGTATGCCCTTTTCATAGATTTTAAAGCTTTTAGCTTTTCTTCCATGGATTTTATTTGAGGTTTTTGATATACGGCGCTTATAAGAGCCTTTCTATCTATATGGCTTGGACAGTATAGCTTTCCTTTTAAATCTACATCTTGATAAGGTTCATTCATCAACAAAAATAGTGCCCTTTTGGCGGTTTTGTAGTTGTTTTTGGCTTCTACTAGCTTTTGTTCTGCTTGGTGAAGGTAAACTTTTGCCCTTAACGTGTCCGAGAAAAGCGCCATACCGGTTTTATAATAGGACTCTGCCATATCTACATGCTTTTGTGCATCTTTTACAGCTTGAGTGGCTAGTTTTATACCTTCTTTTGCCAAAAGCCCTCCTAAGTATGCTTTGTATACGTTGTAAACTATATCTTGCTCTGTCTGGCTTAACTCTTTTTTAGTGCTTTTAAGAGCATGATAAGAAGCGTTTTCGTAAGCTTGTACTTTGCCACCCATCCATATAGGTATTTGAAGATTTAGCTGGGTTTGATAAAGCTGAGAAGTTCCGGGGTTGTTAAAAAAGTCTTGCATAGATTGAAAAGCGCTACCTAACATTTGAGGAGTTACAGAAGGAGCTTGGAAAAACTGAGGAGGTGGGCTTGGAAACTGAAGACTCCTTGTATCCATTTTGTTCATTATGCTCCAAGGGGCTATGTTTGTGCGGTTAAAAGATGTTTGAAGGCTAAGCCTTGGGAAAAGCATACCCTTTACGCTTTCTAATTGATATTCTTTTGATTTTACGTCGTATTTTTTGGCTTTTATGGCGAGGTTGTTTTGAAGGGCTTCTTTTATGGCGTAATCTAAACTTATACTTTTGGCTAAAGAAATATGTATAAACACAAGAAAAGATGACCCAAGTACCATGTATCTCGACTTCATATTATCGCCTCCTAAATAAATAATTTAGCATAATTAATAAATTCTAACCACATGGAAGATAATATAATATCATAAATTAAGAATATAAGAATATTCTAATATTCTGAAAATGATAAAAACAAGTTTTTAAGCGTAGCCAAGCTTATCTCTTATAACGTCAAAAAAGCTTATACTGTTTAAGCTTATTGTCTTACAAACGGTATCCGAACGTTTTACAAGCACCACATCTTCTTTTGATACATTAAAAAACTCTTGACCATCTAGGGTAAGATAGGCTTCTTTTGTTTTGTCTCCTAGTTTTAAGCTTATAAGAGTATCGGAAGATAAAACTATCGGTCTTACAGAGATGGTGTGAGGGCATATAGGTACTAACAACATATTTTGAAGCTCAGGGGTGAGTATAGGCCCTCCAGCCGAAAGAGCGTAAGCGGTAGACCCAGTGGGTGTTGATACTATAATCCCATCAGCCCTTAGGTTTGCTATGGTATTTTGCTTTTCATAAATCTCTATATCTATAAGCCTTGATAAGTAAGACCTTGCGAGTACCGCATCGTTTAAATAAGCTCCTAAATATCTGTTGTTTAGATAAACATCTATCATCATCCTATCTATTACTTTGTATTTTCCTTCTAAAATAAGTTTAAGCATCCTAGGAGCGTCTTGTTTTGAAATCTCCGTTAAAAATCCAAGCCTTCCAAGGTTTATCCCCACCACCGGCAACGATTTACCAACACTTTTTTGAAGATTTGCGACATGTCTTGCTCCGTTTAAAAATGTTCCGTCCCCACCAATCACCACGATTATATCGGCTTCTTCTTTGTTGTCCACCACTTCTTGCCCTAACTTCCTAAGTTCTTCTTCTATATACTTTGCAAACTCTTTTGCCGTGTTGTCTTCTTTTATATAGAAACTAAATTTCATCTTCTTAAAAGCCATAAAACTATTTTAAAGCTAAATTGGTTTAGGGATTGTGTTGTATATTAGCATAATTATTTAATAGAAGAAAGTTGAAATTTATAATAGATATATTGGCTCTTCAAAAGTGTAATTAACGATAAGATGGTTAAGATATATTATAAATTATGTGATATTGACACAAGAGATATAGCCTCTTCAAGAGGAATAGGTTTGCAAAGTAAATATCCTTGAGCGTTTCTGCATCCAAGTAAATAAAGTATTTCAAGTTGTCTTCTTGTCTCTACTCCTTCTGCTATAGTGGTCATATTTAGCTTTCTAGCCAACAATATCAAAATCTCTACTATATCTTTTGTTGTTTTATTATTTTCTATATCTCTAACGAAGGAAATATCTATTTTTAGAATGTCAGCATTTAACTCTTTTAAATAATTAAGCGAGGAGTACCCAGTGCCAAAATCATCCAATGCTATTTTTATACCTTTATCTTTTAGCCTTTTTATAGCGCTCTTAGTCTTATCTATGTTGCCTATAGCTGTTCTTTCGGTAATCTCCACGGTGAGAAATGGATATGGTTCTTGGGCTTTTTCTAAAAGCATAGATATAAATATTTCATTAGAAAAGCTTCTAGCAGAGAGATTTAATGATATATTCTTTTTTATAGCTCTGATGATATGTGAGATCTCATCCAAAGACCACTCTTCAAATCTTCTTAAATGTTTACTTTGTTCAAGATAGTCTATAAAATGATATGGGGAATATATTTTGCCATCTTTTACGATCCTTATCAAGGATTCAAAGCCTTTTATATGGGGAACTCCGGTGCATCTATAGTAAGGTTGCAAGTAAAAACAAAACTGATTTTTCTCAAAAGCCTCCAAAATGAGAGAATCTGCGGTTTTAAGCTGCCGAAGGGAGTGTTCCATAGCTTCATTAAAAAACGATACGATAAAGTCGTTGCTATCATAAGAACAAGCTAAGTTGGCTTTTCTACAAAGCGTTTCTATATCTGTGCCGTCTTTTCCATACAAAGATACACCTATTTTTATAGAAATATTACTTACTCCGTGATATTTTTGAGGATCGAGTTCCAGATCCATAAGCCCTTTGGCTATATCTTTAATGGAGTTTAGAGCATCTTTTTCTGTCGTATTTTTCATGAACGTTACAAACTCGTCTTCACTAAGTCTTCCTATTGAGATATCCAAGCCACCTATTGCATATCTTAGCTTTTCTGATATGTGTTTAAGAATTTTATGATAATTTGGTGTATCGTTTAGCTGCCTAACTATGCTTAGGTTTTCTATCTTAAATGCTATTACAATTCCATAATCCATGTTGTGCACGTCTTCAGCGAACATATTTTTAAAGGTCTCGTAGTTGTAAAATCCAGTTACAATGTCTTTATTTTTTATATCTTCTAACTCTTTTAATATCTTCATCTCAGGTATAATATCTCTTCCGGCCAATACAAAGTATTTAGTGCCATCTATCTCTATTGGTATTATCTTGCCCTCTATGTAAAACAGCTTACCGTCTTTTGTTTTATTTACAAATACATGTTCAAATACCTTGCCTTCAGTTATAGTGTCCCAAAGCTCTTTATAAAAGTTGTTTTCTCTTACATAGGCTCTAAATATGTTGGGATTTTTGCCTATGAGATCCTCTTCTGAATATCCTGATATTTTACTGGCACTATCGCTTATATAAATCATATTTACATTTTCATCAGTTATAACTATCCATGGATTAGTCTTTTTAGCTATAGTTATAAGTATTTTATCTAAAATATTGTTTTGCATTTCTATAAATACCTATAAAAGTTTATAATATAAATTAATGATTTTTGCAATGATTACATATCATACAAATTAACCTATAGAAATTTACAATGCTTGAAAAAATCATAAAATATTTTATATAACCATTCTAAGTAATATTTTGTAATGGTTTAGCTTTTAACAAAAACCGATATATAATAAATTTATGCTAAAAGAACGCATCG
>JAGDWZ010000014.1 GCA_023269915.1 Hydrogenobaculum sp.
GTGCAGCTATTGATTACTACATATCTGGTTTAAATGCAAACGTTGGATTAGAAGCTACGAGAGTAGTTCCAAATGCAAGCCTTATAGGTGCTACGGCAAATGGCAACAATTCTTTAAAATCCTTCTGGGACTATACGTTGGCTTTGAGGACGGTATTTTAATATAATATTGCTATGATAGAGATTAAGGGCGATATCTTTATAAACAAAGACGGTGAAGGCTTTTTTGGAGAAGGCCGTTACAAGCTTTTAAAGCTTATAGACAAATACGGTTCTATATCAAAAGCTGCTAAAGAGATGAAAATGAGCTATAAGGCAGCTTGGGACCATATACAGTCTATAAACAACTTAGCGGAAGAACCTGTTGTTTATACAAGAACCGGCGGAAAAGATGGTGGACAAACCATACTTACACCATACGGCAAAAGGCTTTTAAAACATTATGAACACATAAAAGAAGAGTACCAAAAATTTTTAGAGCTTTTAAAAGAAGAAGAGTTAGAAAGTTTATATTTTATAAAGAGGTTAGATATGAAATTATCTGCAAGGAATCAGTTGCTTGGGAAAGTAAGCTCTGTAGAAAGAGGGCAAGCAGTCTCTGAAGTTGTAATCTCAATAAGAAACGGCGCTACGGTAAAATCTGTAATCACCACAGAGGCGGTAGATGCTTTAGATTTAAAACCTGGTAAAGATGTGGTGGCTATTATAAAGTCCTCTGATGTTATGTTGGGGGTGGGGGAAGAAATAGAAAAACCATACTCATTAAGCGTTAGAAACATCTTAAAAGGTACCGTCAAACAAGTAGTGGAGTCTGATGTAAGCAGCATGGTAAAGGTGGATATAGGGGCTGAGCTTACGATTAGCTCTGTGATTACAACAGAATCGTTAAAAGAGCTTGGTATAAAAGAGGGGTCTTCAGTTTATGTCATGATAAAAGCTTCAAACGTTATGATTTATGTAATTTGACGGAGGTAATGCTATGAAAAAGTTTGTAGTTTTTGGGCTTTTAGCAAGCAAAATAGTTTTTGGTGCTACAATTACAGTGGCGGCTGCCGCTGACCTTAGATTTGTATTGCAAGATTTGACAGCGCTTTATGAAAAACAATACCCGCAGGATAAGTTAAAGTTTATATATGGGGCTTCTGGTAACTTTTACAATCAAATAAGAGCGGGTTATCCTATAGACGTGTTTATGTCTGCAGACACTCACTATCCAGAACTTCTTTACAAACAAGGCTTAGCTTACAAACCAAGACCTTACGCCATAGGAAAATTAGCTCTTTTTACCGTAGAACCCGATATAAACGTAAACAATCCTAAACTAGCCCTTTTAAAAGCTTCAAAAATAGCTATAGCTAACCCAAGAGTGGCCCCTTACGGTATAGCTGGTATATCAACGCTTCATTGCTATCACATATATAATGATGTCAAAAACAAAATAGTCTTCGGTGAAAATATCATACAAACTGCCCAATACGTAGCCTCTAAAAACGCAGACGTAGGACTTGTGTCGTATTCACTCCTTTTGACACCACAGCTAAAAGGAAAAGGTAAAATATACCTTATACCTCAGACTTGCTACAAACCTATTGTGCAAGGTGCTGCTGTAATAAAAGCAACAAAAGATAAAAACGCCGCTATGAGATTTTTTAACTTTTTATATTCCCCTCAAGCAATAGCCATCTGGAAATCTTTTGGATACGGCATACCAAAATAAATGGATTACAAAGTTTTTCTAATAAGCTTTGAGTTGGCTACATCCACTACGCTAGTCCTCGGCGTAGTGGGCATTTTTATAGCTTATTTTTTGGCTTTTAATAAAAGTATACTCTCAGATATAATAGAACCTTTTATTATGAGTCCATTAGTACTTCCACCCACTGTGCTTGGATTTTATATAATATATATATTTGGGCTTGGAAGTCCTATAGGACAATTTTTAAATCATCTTGGCATAAAGCTTGTGTTTAACTTTAAAGGGCTTCTTTTTGGTTCTATCATATACAGCATGCCTTTTGCTGTTTCTCCAGTGCTGTCAGGGTTTAGGTCTGTGCCAAAGTCTATCATAGAAGCTTCTTACACACTTGGAAAATCAAAGTTTTATACGCTTTTAAAGGTGATAATTCCAAACTCCAAATACTCTATAGTAAGCGCTTTGGTACTTGTATTTGCTCATACCATAGGTGAGTTTGGCGTTGTACTTATGGTAGGCGGTGATATTCCAGATAAAACTAGGACTGCTTCTATAGCTATATTTGATTATGTACAAGAGCTAAACTATAAAGATGCAAATATTACAGCGCTTATACTTTTTGGTATAGCTATGAGTACCCTTATATTCTTACAAATTTTAAAGAGGCTTCAAGAAAGATGATGGAAATAAGTATTGAAACCAGGTTTTTTAAATTTGATATTAAACTTTCTAAAAGCCAAATACTTGGAATATTGGGGCCTTCTGGCATTGGCAAAACTACCACTTTAAGAGCTATAGCTGGTCTAGAAGATGCCAAAGGTAAGATTGTAGTAGACAATGAAGTTTGGCTTGATGAAAATATATCGTTACCACCTCAAAAACGTTCCGTGGGGTTTGTATTTCAAGACTTTGCATTGTTTCCAAACATGAAAGTAATTGACAATATCGCTTACGCCTCTTCAAAGGAAAAGGCTTTAGAAATTTTAAAAGCTTTTAACATAGAACATCTAAAAGACAAATACCCAAACAAAATCTCCGGCGGTGAGCGCCAAAGAGTGGCTATAGCAAGAGCAATAGCTAGAAATCCAAAAATGCTTTTAATGGATGAGCCGTTTTCCGCTTTGGATAGAAAGACGAAACACTTTATACAAGATAAAATAATAGAATTCGCAAATACTTACAAATTTTACACAATTTTTGTAGCCCACGACTTGGGTGATATATTCAAACTATCTGACTTTGTATTTTCTGTGGAAGACCAAAGACTTTTATCAAAAGAAGAATTTGAAGAGTATTCTCTCAGTCTAACGTAAAAAACATTACAAATTTGTTATTATAAAAGAGTCCTACACCTAAAATTGTGTAAATTCATTTTATCAAAGCCTTTTATATGGTCAGTATTAACACGGAAAAATATTTAAAGGAGAAAATGTTAACAAATTTTTAAACTGGTTATACAACCTTCGTTGTGGTTTAGATATTTTAGATGACATATATCCAAAAGCTTAAGCTAAATCATTTTGGCTTTATACATATAAAATCATCTATTACTTTAATTGTGATGTTAAGATCGTAAAGATTTGATATATCGTATTCTTTAAAAATGCTACGCTTATCTTTAAAAGCCACTATCTTGCCATCTTTCATCAAAATTATAAAATCGCTATAATAAAATGCAAATTCTAGCTCATGTATAGTCATTACACATATCATATTGTTTGATTTTGTAAAATCTGTTATAAATCTTAAAACATGATGTTTGTTTTTAAAATCCAAGTGGTTTGTGGGCTCATCCAATATTAAAATTGGTGGGTTCTGTGCTACTGCTCTTGCTATTAGTATTAGCTTTTTCTCACCCCCGCTTAGCTTATCAAAATCCTTATTAGCAAGGTATTCTAAGCCAAGTATTTTGATAATTTCCATTGCCTTCTCATAATGTTTGGTTGATGGGGTTGAAGTTATATCAGACAACATCCCCATAACTATTACATCCAACACATTTAAAGGTTGTTTTGACAAATGCTCCTGTCCCAAAAAAGCCACATATTTTACTATTTCTCTTTGTTTTATAGTTTTTAGGCTTTTATTAGCTATAAAAATATCTCCAAAATCTGGTTCTATTAATTTTATTAAACTCTTTAAAAGTGTGGTTTTTCCAGCACCATTAGGCCCTACAATTGAATAAACAAATCCATTTTTAAACTCTAAATCAATATTTTTTAAAATAGACTTACCTTTTACACTATAGGATACGTTATTTATTTTTAGCATAATTCATTTTATACAAAAATCCAAACAACGGTGCACTTATAAAAGACGTAACGATACCTATAGGTATTTCGCCGGTAGTTAAACTTCTTGCTATATCATCACATAAAAGCACAAATAAAGCACCTATTATTAGACTAGCAACAACAACATACTTGTTATCGTATCCTACTACAAGCCTAGCCATATGAGGCACTACAAGCCCTACCCATCCAATTATACCAACAAGAGATATACTTATAGACACAAGCAAGGTAGATAGTCCTATCATGAGTATCCTAAATCTATGTATATCAAAGCCTATAGCTATGGCCTCTTCGTCTTCTAAGTTGGCTACATTTAAAAACCATCTTTTGTAATATATTACGCAAATTGGTATTAGACACACAAGCCCTATTGCTACATCCTTATAACCAACGTCTGAAAAACTGCCCATAAGCCAAAACGTAATAGCCGGAAGTTTGTTGTCTGGATCTGCGAAATATTTTGCCAGTCCAAGCAAAGATGAGAAAAAAGAACCTACTATAATTCCAGATATTACTAGGCTAAGTATGTCTATATTCCCATCTTTTCTAGCTATATAAAATACTGCAAAGGTAGACAAAATCCCAGATATCAAACTAAAAAGCTGTATTAATATAAGGTTGCCAGAAAGCAAAATACCAACAGCCGCTCCAAAAGCACATCCAAAAGCAGTGCCCAATATGTCTGGTGAAGCTAAAGGATTCCTAAACACACTCTGATAAACTGTACCAGCCAAACTCATGCTTCCACCTATTATACAAGACAATATTATACGTGGTAATCTTATATCGTAAATTATAGTTTCATAATAGTTTTTATTTTTTAAAAGCCAAAAATCAAAAGGAACCTTTATAGGGCCAACAAAAATTGATAAACAAAAAGAAAATACAAGAAGAACAAAAAGATAAAAAATTTTTAACCTCATTTTCTAATCATAATCCACATACCAGTCTCATCGTCTATAAGTTCAAAAGGAAGGCTCAACATAGCCAGATCGTTTAATATGCCAGGCACAGACTCCATGCGCTTTTTTACATAAAACTTCCATTCAGGATATTTAGATTCCATTATCTTTGAAATTTTACTAGCAAGTTCTTTTGTGCCAAATCCACCACCTATGTAAGTTATACCACCTCGCTTTAATACTCTATATATCTCTTTAAAAGCTGCTATCTTATCATTCCAGAAAAACACAGAACCTCTACTTATTACAAGATCAAAAGAATTATCGCCAAAAGGCATACTCTCTACAAAGGCATTTAAGACTTTTATAGGCTTATTTTCTATTAAAATATAATATCTTGCAGCATCACACATATCTATTTTTGAATCTATAGCCACTATCTCAAAATCCCCAAGTTCATAAAGAGCCCTTGCCAGGGCTCCAGAACCTGTACCTATATCTAAAACCCTGCCTTTCGATACGCCAGTTTTTTGTACAATCTGCGCCGCTATCACAGGATATATATCTTTAAAAATATTTTCCGCTATATAAACCATATCGTTAGCTTTATGATTAAAACTCATACCCTACGCTAGCTATAGCTGTAAAAGGTGCGCCTACTTGATATGTGGGTTGACTTAACGTCGCTTGGTTTGAATTAGGGGACCAAACCGTAGATACATAATGTTTATTAAACAGATTTAAAAGCGCCAGTGAGAAATCTATATTATGGCTCTGTATAGATACCGTATAGTCTAATGTAAGATTCGCCACTACATAAGGTGACACTTCCTGAGTATGGGTAGAATCTCCCCATCTTCTACCCACATAATAAACGCTTGGGACTATAGATAGATTTTTATATTTATATAGCATACCTACTTTCACCATATTTTTAGGGGTATCCGGAGCTTGATTTCCAGCAATATTATAATTTTGAGGTACTATACCTGGTAGCGAAACACTAACGTTGTCAGTATAATAAAATTTATTGTAAGAGTACCCAGCAAACAAAGATAAATAGTTGGTAAAAGCATAAGAGGATATCAACTCAACCCCATAAGATTTTGCGTTAGAGATATTGGCTGGTAGGTATATTGTGCTTCCATTGGCATTAAGAGGTACAAAAGCACCATAGTGATGCAAAAAGCTATAAAAAAGTGTAGGGCTTATATAAAAATTATCTTTGCTATACTTAAATCCCAAATCTACGTTATCTGCTGTAGTAAGATTGAAAAACCTATTCCAAAGGTATTGAAGGTTTATATTATGAGATGTAAAAAATTGCTCATTTGAGGCGTAAAACGGCCATAGGTTAACGTTGGCCCCAGCGTATGTTTCACCATAATTTGCAAATAAATTAAGATTTTTGCCAAAAGAATGATTTATCCCTATATAAGGAAGAGGCTTGTTAAACACAACGCTTGACGCCTGCTCATTTGGATTTTGGCCAACTATAGCCATAGATTTATAGTTTAGCCATTTAAACCCAGCTTCAAAACGTGTGTTTTCTATATTCCATTTAAAAGCCAAAAACGGCTCATTTGTAGTGTGGTAATTGTGAAGAGCTTTAATACCATACTTTTTAAAAACAAGCTCTCCAGTACTTGGGCTAAACACAGCTATAGAATAAGGAGGACCCGGCTGTTGTTGCTTATCGTACCAATAACCAAGTATAAGTTTTCTGCTTTTATCAAAGTCATACACATATTTTGTAATAAATCCATACCTTTTACTATCCAAAGAAAAAAGTTGAACCACAGGTTGAGGACTCTTTATAGGCCCTTGCATCATACCATATTCGTTATAACCTTTTATAGACCACCAATAAGGTTTAAATATAAGCTTTTGATAACCATCAGGCTTGATCGTAAAAGTCGGCAACATATAATAATATCTGACATCTTCTAAATTGTAGTTGTAATAAAGAGGGGATTTAGGATTTGCATTATAATCGTAATCATAACCATACTGCTGAAGTTGAGTAAATGTATATTGAAAATAGTTGTTATGTTTATTTTTTGTATAACCAGTTAGAATGTTTATATCTAAAGCATCGCCTATTTTTAAATCTCCATCAAAGGTAAGATTGTCTCTTCTTATTTCGCCGGGTCCTTTCCATTTGTGTGAATAAAGATAAGACCCAGATATAAAAAACTTAAATCTATTGTCTATATTTCCAGAATCCACTCTAAAGTATGTATTTGTAAGATCATGTGTACCAAAATACTCTTTTATATTGGTGGAAAATGTGTCTCTTGGTTTTAATATACGTAAATCTAGTATACCGGGGAAATCCCCAAATACGTTAAAACCTTGGTCTGGTGGTATAGCGCCAAGATATGTGATTATGTTAGATATATCTTGCAGATTAAAAACAGACACAGAAGCACCAGCTCCTGGGCCATTTGGCATAGGCATATCTTCTATCTCTACATTACCAGCATGAGTAACATTGAGCCCTCGTATTCTTACAACCTCATCCGTCCCTATGTAATCTGGTCCTTCTACGTTTATAGAAGGTAGTATCTTAACCATGTCAAAAGCGTCAAAATTTAGAGGGCTAATCGCTTTAAAACTTTTCTTTGATATCACAAAACTTTGAGATGTTGAATCTGTTTGTTTTGTTTGATTTACAAAAAAGTTTAATATTTTTTGCTTTTGACTCTTAACCTCGTAAAAATTACTAGAAGAACCGATTTTCAAAGGTGGGAGCTCATAAACTTTTTCCGCAAAACCAGACAAAGAAAACAAAGCTATCAAAAGGTATAACTTTTTCATGCTTACCTCCTTTAAATCAAAAACTTAGATTGCACACTTTCATTGAATTTATGTTCCAAAATGTATGTAGATATTTAGTCTCTTCTTCTTGTATATAGCTTTTAAAATTTTTAAAATGGTTAGGATGCAACATGTAAGCTGTCCAAAGAAGTCCTAATGGAAACTGCTCAGAAGAATACCAATTTGAATAAACAGATTTCTCCGAAGAGCAAAAAGATGGTACCAAATAAACTCTTTTATTTATTACAGCCTTCACATGAGAAAGAGCCTTATTTTTATATATTGAGTTTATATCACCACCAGCTCCTACAAAAATAAAATCAGGATCCCATTTTATTATATCTTCTGTAGATATTTGCCCAAACATACCATTTACATCCTTTGCCACATCAATACCACCTGCTATGCTTATAAGCTCTGAATCTAGCTTTGTGAATCCACCACCGGCGGTTAAAGATTTACCACTTGGCCCTTCTTGTGTAAGATATAAAACTTTTGGCTTTCGCTTTATATTTTGAATATGTAGCTTTACATAGTTGATGCTTTGTTTATAAAAATCTTCTATTTCCTTGGCATCTTGTTGATGATTTAAAAGTTTTCCAAGCTCATTCACATCGCTTAATAGGGATTTTACACCACAAAATTGTCCACAAAAAGCAAACGTCTTGATGCCCATGTGATTCAATTTTTCGTTGTATATACCAAAAGGAGCGGTTATTACTAACGATGGCTTAAGGCTTTCTATGGTTTCTAAGTTTGTAACATGAGGATTGCCTATGTCCACAGTTTTGTTTATAAAATTTGGATCTTCTTTTAAGATAAGATTACCAGCGAAAAATGGTATGGCCTTTCTATTCATTCCAGGATATCCTACTATACCATCTTGAACTTTTAGCATAAAGCAAAATGGCAAAGCCATAGGAAACAAAACCGCATATCTTGGAGTCTTACTAATGCTATTATATTGATTACCTGTAGAAGACGATACAGTATGCTTTTGAGAACAAGCAGCTATGAAAAATGGCACCAAAATTAGGGAAAGCTTGTTTAATTTCATAA
>JAGDWZ010000050.1:0-11896 GCA_023269915.1 Hydrogenobaculum sp.
GCAGTTATAAAGATATATATCTTATAGGGATAGAGTTTAGTAAGAGTGAAAGAAATGTAGTGGGGTTTTATTGGGAGAGATTGCCATTAGATAGCTAGTTCTATCGCTTCTAAAATATGGCTTACGCCAAGAAGTTCAAGGTTTGAATGGTTTATATCTTTTATTGAGCTTTTAGGTAAGATAACTCTTTTTATACCAAATCGTTCTAATTCTTTAAGCCTTGGCTCTACATGATGCACTGCCCTTATTTCACCACCTAAACCTATTTCACCAAAGATTGCTACATCTTTTAAAATGGGTTTTTCTTTTTTGGAAGAGGCAATGGCAATAGCTATGGCCAAATCACAAGCTGGTTCTCTTATTTCAATACCACCTACTACATTTACATAAACATCAGAATCTCTTGTAAAAATCCTGGCTTCTTTTTCAAGTACACCAAGGACTATAGCAAGTCTGTTTACATCAAAGCCTTGAGTTTTTCGCTGAGGAGTAGTGTATAGGGCTTTTAGAACAAGGGCTTGGATTTCCACAAGTATCGGTTTGGTGCCTTCTGTATGTGGAAATATCACGGAGCCTATGGCATCTTCTTTTCTCTCGCTTAAAAAAAATAAAGAGGGCTCCAAAACCTCTACAAGTCCCCTATCTTCCATCTTAAATACCGCCATTTCCCCAGTGGCTCCATATCTATTTTTTAAAATCATCAAAACCCTGTAAAGATGAAAACGCTCTCCTTCAAACTGACATACGCTATCTACCATATGCTCCAACACCTTTGGCCCTGCAATCATGCCTTCTTTGTTTATATGCCCTACTATAAAACAAGGTGTATTGGTGGTCTTACAAAAATCCACAAGCTTAAAAGTAGATTCTCTAACTTGCGCCACAGACCCAGGCGATGATTCTATAGCGTTTGTATACATAGTTTGTATTGAATCTACTATAAGGGCTTTAGCGTTGTATTCTTTTGCGCAGGATATGATATGTTCTATGTTGGTGGAGTTTAATATAAAAAGATTTGAGGAACTTACACCCATCCTGCTTGCTCTTATTGATATCTGAGAAGATGATTCTTCACCAGAGGCGTATATTACAGCTCCGTCTTTTGAAATAAAATCGGCTATCTTGAGTAAAAGTGTAGATTTGCCAATACCTGGCTCACCACTTAAAAGTATTACCTGTCCTTTTACAATCCCCCCACCCAAAGCTATATCAAGGGTTTTATAACCAGTAGATATCCTGTCCAAAAATTCTTGCTCTATATCTATTAATTTTATAGGCTTTTCAAAAGAGCTTAAAGTTGTATTTTTTTCAACCGCTATTAGCTTTTCTTCTACCACTGAGTTCCATTCACCGCAAGCGCTACATCTTCCTACCCATTTTACGTAGGTCTGGCCGCAGTTTTGACATACAAAGGTAGTTTTTTCTTTGGCCATCAAAACACCCTCAAGAGAATAAAATAATACACTATACCAAGGTATTCTCTTATTGCTTTCGTGGAGTTTTCCAGATCTGACATATTTGGTAAAAAGCTTCTTAGGTTGTATCTTAAATCTTCTTTGTAATCCACAGGATAAGGTATCACGTTTTTAAAAAAATTATCAAAAAGCATCTTTGCCCTTGGCATATGATAGGCTGAGGTTACAAGTATTATGCTGCTACATTGCGGGTTTATATAACGAGTACATATCTTATAGCTTTGGGCTGCGTTTTGTATAGTATCTTTGCTTTTAATATCCTCATATATATTGCCTATATCTATTGCATCAAGGATTTTTACTATGGGTGTATTTTTTGGAAGATATTTTATGTCCACTCCAGAAAGTATAAGCGGTATCTTGGTCTTGTAAGATAGATAAATACCTGCTAAAAGCCTTTTAACAGTCTCACCAGATAGATTACCGTTTTTGTAATATCCACCGCCTAAGACCACTATGGCGTTAGCGTTTAGAAAGCCTTTTGGCTGATTGTAGGTATGCTCTAAAGGCGTTATAAGAGCATCTTTCACAGGAGTTATAGAAAGAAGATAAAGAAGCATAGCCATACCAAAAGAAAAAATCTTTATTTTCTTGTTTTTAACAAAAAAGCTTATAAAGAAAAAAGATATTATAAAAATACCAGGTGGTATAAGAATAGCCGTTAAAAGCTTCTTAAGTGTAAAAAATATCATCTTTTCATACGAGTAGCTATAAGGATGTTTTTAATGCCGTTTTGTTTGGCAACATCCATAAGAGCTACTACGTACTTTTCAAGGGTGTTTTCGTCTGCTTCTATGATAAGGTCGTTTATGGGCTGGTTGTTTACTTTGGTATTTTGAATGGCGTTTTGAATATCTGTGAGAGTCACATATTTGCCGTTTAGTATGTATTGACCGTTTGGCAGTATTTCAACTCTCATAGTTTGCACAACAGTCTTTTTACCAGTTTGAGCTTGGGGGAGTTTCACCGCCAAGAATACCATTGGAGATTGAAAGGCAAGGATTGCCAAAAACAAAAACACCGCCAGAAGAGTGTCTACCAAAGGCACTACGTCAACGTACGTTCTTTCTTCTATTGACATACCTACTTTTGCTTTTTTCCTTAGGTTCATATTACCCCTCCGATATAGCGTCTATTATCTCTTTTACCTCTGTTTCTATTTTAGATACTATACGGTTTTCCACAGCCTTGTAAACCCAGTAAAAAAACAAAGCTGGTATAGCCACCGCAAGACCTGTAGCTGCCGCTGTTAGAGCTTCGCTTATACCGTTTGCCAAAAGATACATAGCTGACTGGGTCTCAGAGGTAGAAAAAGCCGCAAACACCTTTATAAGACCTGTTATAGTACCAAAAAGCCCCAAAAGCGGAGATACCGAAGCCACTGTTGATAATATGACAAGGTTTTTGTCTGCATCCGATATTACATAAGAAAAAGCGTCTTCTGCTATTCTGTTTAGTTGGTAAGAGTCTCTTCTTCCTCTTAAATAAGCTTTTAAAAGCGATAAAAAAGCCTTTGAAGCGTTCGTATTTTGAGTTTCAAGCATCTTAACGGCAGCGTCTATATTTCTACCAAGTATGAGAGCTTTTATCTGAGGATAGCCTTTTGGCAAAAATCTACTTATCCTAAGAGCAAAAGCCCTTTCCAATATAATAGCCCACGATATAATAGACAGCACTAAAAGAGGATATATTACTATACCACCTCTTTGTATTATTATCATAATATCTTCCATTTCTAACCTCCAATGTTTAGAAGATTTTTATTTTTACAAGCCGGTAAGCGACGTTTAAGGCTTTTCACATGATAAAGCTCTTGATTGGACAAAGAACTCATATTAAGCTTATCCAAAAGACAAGAAGCGTCTTCGTAAGCGTGCATACTTATCAAAATTTTTGATGCTTTTAGTATAGAATCTTTATATATATCTTGCTCGTTTGGAGTGAGAATTACTACGCTCACATACTCCTTTAAAGCCTTGTTTTTATTACCGTTTGAAAGATAATAGTTTCCAAGCTCATAAAATGCTTTCGCCTTTATAGAAGGGTCTTGGGATTGTGAAGCAAATTTAAGAAGGCTGGGGTCTTTGAATGTGTTAAAAGCCTCTAAAGCCAAAGCTCTTACTTTATCATCTTGATATTGGGACATTAGCCTATTAAGTATATCTTTCGCCTTGTTTAGCATATGGTTTGATATGTATATCTCGTAAGCGTGTATCAAGTCCTTTTCATCGCCAGTAGAATATATGGCGGCAGCTTTGTTTATATGCCCTTCTTTTAAATATAAATCTGCCAATAGTTCTTTAGCCTTTTCCTTTGTCTCGCCCTGAGCATTGTCTATAACGCTTAAAAGAAGCTCCTCTTTTTTGTGAGGGTCTGGTTCTAGCATAGCCATTTTTAGCATAGCTCTATACCTAGGCCCACCCACTATACTTGATAAGAGGCTGTAAGCCTCTTCTTTTTTACCCTGCTTTATATAAATATTTGCAAGCTGGTATTTTAAATCTTCAGAAAGCGGATTGTTTTTGTATCTTTCTATAAACTGCTTTATAGCCACTTCCAAGTTTTTAGACGGATTTTTAATACGAGAAGATATAATATCGTAAGAGGCTTCCATCGCTTCTTTTGAGTTTGGATAATCTTCCACTACCTTTTGATAATAATAAACAGCCTTGTTGATATTACCCATGTTGTAATAAGCGTCTCCAAGCTTAAGAAGAGCTTTTGCCCCAAAACGTTTGGAAGAGGCTATTTCTTTGAAATATTTTATAGCATTTTTATAATCGTTTTGTATAAAGTAAGAAAGTCCATAAAGATATTTGGCTTCATCGGTGGTTGGCTTTAACACCTCTCTTACTTTAACCGGCTCATCTATTGAAAGGTATGCTTTGGCAAGTAGCACTCTTTCGTCGTAATTAGATGGATTTTCTAAAAGACTAATAACATCTTTATAATCTCCCATGTTAAAGTAAACTATAGCTCTATAGTATCTGCTGGTAAAGTATGTAAGAGCTTTTTGATAATCTCCAAGCTTAAAGTAGTACCAACCTTTGTAGTAAGTATAAAGTTCATGATAACGTTTGAAACCAGGATCTTCAAGAAGGTTCCTAAGAGCTATGAGGTTTTTAGTGTAATAATAGCTTTCAGCAAGCCATTTATAATAAAACTCATCGTGGCTTGGCATCATTTGTAAAATATTTATAGCGGCTTTGTAGTCTTTGGCTTTTATGCAAGCATAAACTGCATCCTTATAATCTTTTATCTTTAAGAACAAAAGCTTGGCATAGTTGTAATCACCGTTGTTGTAAGCTTGAACGGCAGCTAATTTTGTAAGTATGCTGTACTTGTTGCTAGAGAGGATAGAAGCAACTGCCGCACCTTTAGGATTTTCCTCTCCTACAAGAGCATATAGGTTTAAAGCTAAATCAGAACCAGGATAGAGATTTTCTATCATTACGGCTTTTTCCAAAGCTTTTTCGTATTTTTTATTTTTTAAATCAATGAGAGCAAGGTAATAAAGAGCTTTATATCGTAGGTTGTAAGGAAGAGAGTAGTTGGTGTATATAGTCTCAAAAATTTGCTTTGCTATGTCGTATTTTTTAGAAAAGTAATTTATAATACCAGACCTAAAAAATAGGCTGTTTTGGTAATAACCAGGGACTATAATACCTTGTATAAAATCGTTTATGTAAGAGCAATAGTTCTTAAAAACAAACTCACTGCAGTTTACAGTGGAGTATCTACCGCCATTTTTTATGGCAAAAACTGTTTCCCAAAGCTTTTTATGGTATGTAGGAGAATTTATAAAAGTGGGTTTTTGATTTAGCTTTAGACTAAGAGCGTAGTATCCTTCGCAAGCACTTTGCTGATAGATAGATGTGTATTTGCAAGAGTTGTAAAACATATCTCTTGCAGAAAGTTCGTTGTTTTCTTTTAACCTTGTCATACCCATCACGTAGTATCCCATTGGAAGGTAAGGAGAATATGTATATCTTAAAAGTCTTTGAAAATTTTTCTCAACACCTTTATAATCACCATTTAGATAATCAGATACCATATCAGAGTAAGCTGCCACATCATCTGGCTCACCACAGCTTATAAAGGAGGAGTTTTTCAGCTTCATAACCGGAGTGAGTTCCATATAAGCTGGGGGCTGAAGCACCTCCCCACTTAAATCAAGCTCTTTAAAAGAAGGAGCTCTTAGCTTAGCTGGGGGTTCTAAAGGTGGTTTGTCAATTTTAAATTGACTTATCACTTGTACATTTAAACTTATTTGATGAGGAATACCTGTTTTAGATTTCTCAACATTTTTTAGCTCTTTTATGTTTAACTTGTTGGTATCCGTGGCAAAAGATGCTACAACAAAAAATATAAATACACTAAATAGCCCTATGCGCTTCAGCATATAGTTCTCCTAAATGGCAGCTTATATTTAGCTTTTGAATTATATCTTGCTCCCCCAATTGCAATATCGAATAAGAGGCATTATCGCATCCAAAAGCCCAAAAGTTAGACAAATCTATACCAAGCACAGCACAGTAAAACACCCTCATAGGTACTGAGTGAGAGACGGCTATTATAGTTTTGTCGTTATATTTGGCTTTTAAAAAGCTTAAAAAATTTACCACTCTATCAAAAACCTCTTTCAAAGATTCACCGTTTGGAAAAACGATCTCATGAGGGCGCTTCATCCAAGTTTCAAAATCATCTTTGTACTTTTTTTCTATATCATCCACAAGCTCACCAGACCAATCTCCATGGTTTATTTCAATAAGCCTGTCGTCTATCAGTATATCTTTATTTAAATATTCAGCGATAGCCATGGCTGTTTTTTTAGTCCTTGTAAGAGGAGATGTGTATATGGCATCTACATTTGGAAACTCTTTTTTTATATGCTTTGCCAAAGCCTTTGCTTGAAGCTCACCTCTTTCTGAAAGATCTGGGTCTAGTATCCCTTGATATCTTCCTATCGGATTCCACTGACTTTCAGCATGTCTTACAAGAATCAATCTACACATAAAGCTTTTACTGTATTTATATATTCTTCTAAAACATCTTTTGAAGCGTTTGTGATGATGCAAGCAGCTTGTATTACAGAAAAAGTAGATATAGCATCAACTTGCCCCATATGAGATACTCTAAAGATTTTACCTTTTAACTTATCTTGACCACCAGCAGTTCTTATACCAAGCTTTAAAAGTTCTTTTCTAAAGTTTTCAGCGTCCATATTGGGTGTTTCTATGGCGCTTACGGATATCGAAGGGTTTTTGCTAAAAGCCTTAAAACCCATCTTTTCAAAAGCTTTTATAGTGGCTTTCGATATGGCTGTGGTTTTCTTTTCTATGTTTTTAATACCTTCATTTAGTATCATCTCTAAAGATTTTTGAAGACCAAGTATTATAGGTATGGCTGGTGTATAAGCGGTTTGACCCTCTATTTGCTTTTTTAGCTCTTTTGATATGTTAAAGTAATAACCCTTTGGATTAAGCCTTTTACTGGCTTTTTCAGAAAACCAAAGCATAGAAAGACCAGGCGGCAGCATAAAAGATTTTTGAGAACCACCCACAAGTATATCTATACCGTCTTCTTCTGGTTTTATCTCGTAAGTGCCAAGAGCCGTGATAGCATCTGCCACCAAAAGAATATCTTTGTCTTTTAAAAGCCCGCCTATAAATTTAGGGTCGTGATAAGTAGCAGTAGAGGTTTCAGAGATTTGGATAAAAACACCTTTTACATTATTTTTTTCAATAGCTTCTTTAAGAGCTTCTTTATTGTAAGTCTCGCCCCATTCTACTTTGAAATCTACCACATCAAGCCCATAAGTTTTGCAAAGCTCTAACCATCTTTCGGCAAATTTACCACCGTTTAAAACAAGGACTTTATCTCCTGAGCTAAAAAAGTTTATAACGGCGGCCTCCATTGCACCGGTGCCTGAGCTTGCAAAAAATACAAAGTTTTCACTTTCGCTTGAAATAAGCTTTTTAAAAAGATTTCTTGTATCTATAAGAGCTTTTTTAAACTCAGGGGTTCTATGGTGTATTATCTGAGCTCCTAGTATAGCCCTTATCTCTTCTGGTATTTCTACTGGTCCCGGCGTGAAAAGTCTTTCGGTAGACTTATAACAGTTCATTGATATATCTCTAAGGATGAGAATATATAAGGTATCTCATAAGAGGCAGATTCTTTGGAATCTGAAGCGTGTATAGCGTTTTTCCCTTTGTCTGTACCAAAAAGCGCTCTTATGGAGTTTGGAGCCACTTTTCTTGCCTCTTCGCTGTCAGTAGGCCCTATTAGTTCTCTTACTTTTAATATAGCGTTTTCACCCTCTAAAACCATAGCCACCACGGGACCAGAGCACATAAACTCTACAAGCTCGCCAAAAAATCCCCTTTCTCTATGCACATAGTAAAAGCCTTCCGCCTTTTCTTTAGAAAACTTAAACATCTTTAACGCTAAAAGCCTAAGACCATTTTTAGAAAGTATGTCAATTATGGCTCCAGTGGCCCCTTTCTCAAAAGCATCCGGTTTTACTATTACAAGCGTCCTTTCCATACAATTTACCCCTTTTAAAGCTTTTAATAAATTGATATTATATCATACATTAAAAAAAAATAGCGCTCAACAATTTATTTAATCAAACAGATCAAAATCATAGCACTTTATCATGAATATACTACCTTTTTCTTGTGAGATATTTATGAAAACAAAAAATCTTAATTTTTACTTAAAAGAGCTTGATGAAGCTGATAAAATCCTTATCATCAAAACTGCCGAAAGGCTTTATAAGAAGAAAAAAAGAAAAGAGCTAATAGACAAACTAAACAAAAGAGCAGAGGAAATAGAACAAGGTAAATATCTAACTCATGAAGAATTTTGGGATAGATTGGAACGTTGAGCTATGATATTTACTATTCAGAACACGCTCTAAAAGAATTTGAAAATTTAGATAACAGCATGAGACACAGAATAAAGAAAGCAATAGAAAAATTACGCCAATTCCCAAACGTATCAAATATAAAACGTTTAAAATACACAGGTCATGAAGATTATAGATTAAAAATAGGAGACTATAGAATAATCTTTAGAGTTAACGAAAAGAAGAATGAAATTTATATATTGGCGCTAGGGCATAGAAAAGATATCTACGATTTGCTTGAATAAAGCGCTTTCTTTATGCACACATCTTTTAATATGCATTCCCCGCAGTTTGGTATTTTCTTGCAGTATCTTTTGGCGTGCTCTACAATAAGGGCGTGAAATTCTTTGTAGATATCAATATCTTGTGGCATTTGAGATGTTATGAAGTTTGCATACTGGTCATACTCTTTGAAAGCGATATCAAACACTCTATCTAAAAGTCTTTTAGTATACATATCTACTACAAAGTAAGGCTTGTGGTAAGCGTATAAAAGTATGGAATCAGCGGTTTCTTTGCCTATACCTTTTATGTTCAATAGGGTTTCTCTGGTAGGGCTTTCTTCCAAATTTGATACTTCTTTTAGTATTTCTGCTTTTCTATGGAAAAAACCTGATGGTCTTATAAGCTCTTTTAAAAGCTCAATATCTATATCTTTTATGGCTTTTAGGCTTAAAAGCTTTTGAGATTTTAGATTTTCTAAAGCCTTTTCTACGTTTTTCCAATTGGTGTTTTGTGTAAGAATTGCTCCTATTATTATCTCATCTTTGGGGTCTGTATTGTTGATTTTATGATAATCCAAATCCACCGGCCACCAGTTTTGATAGCCAAAAGAAGATAAAAGGACGTTGTACAAATCAAATAGTTTCATAGCCTCTTTTTCAGCTTTTCTACAAAAACAAGCACTTTTGCAACAGCCTTGTAAAGCTCTGGCGGTATCTCTTCGTATAAATCTAGGTTGTAAGCGGCAGATAAAAGCTTCTCATCTTGTACAACGGGCACTTGGTTTTCTTTGGCAAGCTCTACGATTTTTTCTGCTATATAGCCCTTTCCCTTTGCTACAAGCTTTGGAGCACTGTCTTTCCCTCTTTCATACCTTAGAGCTATGGCCTTTTTCTCTTTTTCATCCATAATTATGTAAAGATATTTAAATTAGATGCTTCGTTTATGCTTTTAACCACTTCTAAGTCAAAGTCTTCGGCTTTTAGTGTAAAAACTTCCAAATTTTTTAGCTTAAGACCTTCTTCTTTTAAAACACCTTCAAGCTCATCTTTTGAAGATTCTAAAAGCTTTGAAAGAGGCTCTATGTCTGTGTAAAATTTTACGGATAAGCTCTTGGTATCGCTTCTTGGCATTTCCAAAATACTTCCTAAAAACCCATCTTCCCAGTTTAGCTTTATGAAAACTCTATAAGTGTTTTCTTCTTTTTTAAAAGCTCCAAAACCTTTTTTTGAACCCTCTTCAAAGTTTACAAAAAATGCGTTGTTTTGAAGTATAAACTGCTGGGCTATATTAATATTGTAAAGAGTGTTTGCAGTATCTTTAAGGTGGTTTAGTTTGGCATCAAAATTCAGATTGTTTTGAACATTATTCAACGCTTCTTTCATATGTCTTGAAAGCTCAAGCATTCTGGTAGGGTTTTGAGATATTTGGTTTTGTATATCTTGTTTTATGCTGTTTATATCTTTTATAAGATTGTTTGCAAGGGCTTTCAAAGGCTCGTCTTTTATTTGGCTTATTATCTCTTTTGGGTCTTTGGCACTTAAAATATCAAATAAAAGCTCTGGGTTTGACTTTAAGAGCTCTCCGGCGTTCTGATTTTTTATATTTGCCAATATAGTTTGCATGTTTTTAAAAAACATATCTTTTATATCATTTGGCATATCTTTTAAAACGCTTGAAAGCTCAAAGATTAGGTTTGGTAAAGCCTTTATGTTGAAGATAAAATTTTTTTCTATATCAGATAGTATATTTTGGGCTTTTGGTAAAGCGCTTAACGCCTCTTTTGGAATTTGTGGTTCTTCGGGCATTAGAAGTAAAGAAAGTATGTCCTTGATATTTTCAGGATTTTGAGTTTTAAAAATAGCTTCTAAATCTGATTTTGTAATGTTGGCGCTTGCAATATTTTCTATGGCGGTTTTTACGTTGTCTGGTAAGCTTTTAAAAGCCTCAAGATTTTTTATATCTTTGGCAGTGTTTGTTATATCTTTTAAAAGCTGGTATTTGTTGTCGGTGGTAAGCGTTGATAAGTCTTTAGCTTTTAAAAGAAAATCTATAAGCTTTTTTTCATAAAAAAGCCCACTATCTTCAATATCCTTTGGAGAAATGCCTTTAGAGGGAACTATGTTTTGATATTCTAAAGCTTGTTTAATAGAAGCAATAGGTGATGATGGGGATTTAACATCGGCTATCTTTAACACAAGGGGGTTTATAGAACTTATTATAAGCTTTAAAACGTCGTTTTTCTTGATATCAAGGGTGGTAGCCGAGTTTACCTCAATCTCTACACCGTTATTTAGCATAAGCTTATAAGCGTTTGGTTTTACATCTTCTACAGTGGCTTCTATAAAACCTTGTCTTGAAAGCTCATCGCTTAAAGCCCCAAGAAGAGCTTGTGAAACAGTAGTTTTTATGGCTATGGCAAGATTTTCCGCTTCTTTAGAAACCTCTAGCGGTTGTGCATTTAAAATAGTCTCATTTAAAGATGTGCCTTCAAGTCTTTTAATATCCATAACGCTTTAAAAGCTCCAAAGAGTATTTGGCACTATCTACTCTTGCTAAACCTTTGTAAGCAATATCGTAAGCAGTCCCGTGGTCTGGGGACGTCCTTAAAAAAGAAAGACCTATGGTGACATTTGAACCGTTATCAAAAGAAAGCATCTTAAAAGGTATAAGCCCTTGGTCGTGATACATGCAAAGAAAGATATCGTTTTCTTTTATATCTATAAAAGCCGTATCTGGTGGAATAGGACCCAATACGTTTTCACCTTTTATAGCGGGTATTATAATCCTTGATTCTTCATCTCCTATAACCCCTCCTTCTCCAGCGTGAGGGTTTAAGCCAAGCACCTTGACATTTGGCTCAAATTTAAAATACTTTGGTATGTATTCTTTTATAAGTTTTATCTTTTCTTTTATAAGCTCTATGCTTATAGTATTTGCCACATCTTTTAAAGGTATATGTATGGTGGTGAGTACCACTTTTATGGCCTCTCCGTACATCATCATGGCAAACTCTTTTTTATTGTCAGCAAAAGCAAGATACTCTGTTTGACCGTTGAAGTTAAAACCAGAAGCTTTGGCAAAATACTTGTTTATGGGCATCGTAAGAAGTCCGTTTAATTTTTTTGAGATAGCATCCGCTGTAGCTCTTGCCAGATAAGCGATAGCAAGGCGTCCAGAAGAAGGGGACGGCTCCAAAGCACCTTTTAAACCAAGGGATATTAGATAAACACCTTTATCTTTTATATCGTCTATGCTATTTACTTTCTCATAGTAAAACTCGGTT
>JAGDWZ010000050.1:11996-17399 GCA_023269915.1 Hydrogenobaculum sp.
ACCTTTATCTTTTATATCGTCTATGCTATTTACTTTCTCATAGTAAAACTCGGTTCCCAACACATTTGAAGCGTGTTTTAATATATATTCTTCTCCGTATATTATATAAGCGTTGTCATCTTCCATATAGGGTTTTAGCTTGATTACAAGTTCTGGTCCTATACCGGCTGGGTCGCCCATCGTAATACCAAATTTTTTCATCTATTTAAACCTCTAAAAAGCCTCATCATAAATTTAGTACCTTCTTTGGCATCTTGCATGCTAAATTTTAGACTACCTATATCTTCTAAATCGGTATTTGATATAGTTTTTAAAATCTCTAATACTTTTTTTCTTACTTTCATAGAATATTTTGACTTTCCTATATCCCCATCTTGAAGGTTTATATATACAAAATCTGGGCTTTTAGAAATATCTTTTTCCAAAAATATAGGCTTAAACCCAAGGTAATCCGATACATGTATTAAAAACCACAAAACAGGAATATAAAAGTTTTTACAAAAACCATGATTCCAAAAGTATTCTAAAAGCTCATATATATAATCATCGTATAGCTTCAAATCCTCTTTTATAGCTTTTGATATATAAGAAAATCCCATATAGTTTTCATAAGAGTATAGGTTTTTGTTTCTTTTGTAATCTATTATATCTACAAGGTTTGCCAAGTCCTTGGCTGATTCCCACCAAACATATATTTTATCAAAAGGCTCAAGTTTTCCAAAAAGATGAGAGTCTACATATATATCCCTTACGTAAAGTGTTATAAGACCGTGTTGCCTTGCATAAAACTGAACAATCTTTGTAAGAGCATCTGTTTCATCTGCTTCCACAAGATAAAATCTGTTTAAAATAAAACCTTCTGATTTTACCATCTAACATTTATTTTTACCGAGTTTTTTCATCAAAACTGAAGGGACCAGTTTTAACGCTTTTACTATAAACTCATAAAAAGAAGGCGTGTAAAGGACATCCTTTTTCTTTAGCATGGCCTCGTATATATCTTTTGCAACACTTTCTTTCTCACCTGCTAAAAAGCTTGGAAACGATATATCCTTTGTCATCTTAGTTTTTATAAAACCTGGTTTGACAGTCATTACATGTATAGTCTTTGATGCCATGCAATATCTTAGACCCTCTAAGTAAAAACTAAACCCAGCTTTGGTAGAACCATACAAAGAATTTGATGGTCTAGCCCTATCTCCTGCTACAGAAGATACTCCTATCAGCATACCGTGAGATTGTTTTAAAAAATGTTTTATGGCGAAGTTTGCGCTCATTACACAAGATGTATAGTTTACTTCTATGGTGTTTATTATCTCTTCTTTATTGTAAACATCCTTTGGAAGATATCCTTGAAATATAAGCACCACATCTATGACGTTTTGTGAAAATATCTCATCCATTATCTTTTCCAAAGTATCGTAATCTCTCAAATCACAAACGTAAGTACTTGGTTTTCTAGAAGAAATGACATTTATATGGTTTGCTATCTCTTCAAGTCTTTCCTTGTTTCTTGCTATTAGGAAAAGCTCAAAACCATTTTTTGCAAACTCCTCTTCTGTAGCTATAGCCAAATCAGAACTAGCCCCTATAAAAAGCGCCTTCATAAGAGTATTTTAACATACGTAAGTTTGATATAATACAAGAATGAAAATATGTCTTTATGTAAATCATCTAGGAAGGGCTTCACAAAATGGTACCGCTATTACTATAATGTCAATAGATATAGCCAATGCCCTAAGAAAACTTGGACATGAGGTATTTTTTGTAATAAACAAAAATATAATAGAAGAAAACATAGATTTTGAAGTATATCCACTTCATAAGGAAAACACGTTTCTAAACGGGGAATTACCTTATGCTATTAGATTATCAAACATAATAAAAGATAAAAAACCAGATATCATAATGTCTTTCATGAAAGCTCAAACAATAATACTATCTTTATCAAAGATTATAAATCCAGTAAAAACCACAACATATATCGGAAATATACAAAACAACGATGCTTATTATGCCTACGGTAAAGATATATACTTGCCTTATAGATATTTGATAAATTTTTTATATGAAAGACTTGATTATTTGGCAGTGCCATCTCATGCTATAAAAGAAGATTTACAAAAGACGTTTTTTATAAGAGAAGATAAGTTTAAAATATTGCCAAACTGTATAAATTTTGAAAAGATAGACGTACTAGCTAAAGAAGAGTGCGATTTAAAAGCAGATTTTATAAACATAGGGAGGTTGGCGCATCAAAAAGGGCAGATTTATCTTATTGAGGCTTTTAAAAAAGTAAAAGATAAAATCAAAGATTCAAAGCTTGTTATAGTCGGAGAAGGTGATTTAAGGTCTCTATTAGAAAATAAAATCAAAGAACTTGGACTTCAAAATGATGTAATGATCACTGGTTATCAAACAAATCCTTACAAATATCTCAAAAATTCAAAAATGTTTGTACTGAGTTCTGTTTTTGAGGGTTTTGGTAACGTCATATTAGAAGCGATGTACTTTGGACTTCCAGTTATATCTTACGAATGCCCCGGCGGGCCAAAAGAGATATTGAAAAATGATTTCGGGGTGCTAGTACCACCAAAAGATGTAGATGCTTTAGCAGAAGCTATGATAAATATATTAAGCGATAAAGAAAAACAAAGTCATTATGCTAATATGTCAAAGAAAAGGGTTTTAGATTATACTTGTGAGAACTATGCAAAAACATTGCTATCATTAAAATCTTTGTGATAAAATATTAGACTTAGAATTTTAAAAGGAGGTTTTTTATGAAAAAGGATATACATCCTGAGTTAAAAGAGACGGTTTTTCACTGTGGTTGTGGCAACACTTTTACACTTTTATCTGTAAAAGGAGGCACTGTTTATTTGGAAACCTGCAACCAATGTCATCCTTTTTACGCTGGAAAGTTGAAGTTAAAACCCGCATTCTTGGAACTTGACAAGAAAACCTAAAACGGTTAAGGGGTGATGCTTCCCAAAAACTTTTTGGAAAAAATTCAAGATATAGAGCAAAAGTATGCACAAACAGAAGAGAGGTTGGCATCCCTTGATATTACAAAAGATGCAGATGCTTACAAAGCTCTCAGCAAAGACTTAAAAGAGCTCTCTTATATACATGAGCTTTACAAAGATTATAAAAAGATACTAAAAGACATAGAAGACACAAAAGAGCTTCTGAAAGACAAGGATTTAAAAGATTTAGCAGAAAAAGAGCTAGAAAGTTTAAATATTAGGCTTTTAGAAAAAGAAAAAGAACTTATAAATGCTCTTACACCAAAAGATGCAAACGACAACAAAAATGTAATTCTAGAGATAAGAGCAGGGGCAGGCGGTGAAGAAGCGGCTCTTTTTGCGGCAGACCTTCTTAGAATGTACCAAAGGTACGCCGAAAGAAAAGGCTGGAAATTCAACATCTTAGAAGCCAACAAAACAGGATTAGGCGGCTATAAAGAAGTTATAGTTTCAATAGAAGGTAAAAACGTCTATTCTCATTTAAAATACGAAAGCGGTGTGCATAGAGTCCAAAGAGTACCTATTACAGAATCTGGAGGCAGGATACACACCTCCACCATTACAGTAGCAGTCTTGCCAGAGGCAGATGAAACAGATGTAGTAATAAACCCGCAAGATTTAAGAATAGAAACCTTCAGGGCTTCTGGAGCCGGTGGACAATACGTAAACACCACAGAATCAGCGGTAAGGATAACCCATATTCCCACTGGTATAAGTGTATCATGTCAAGACGAAAGAAGCCAACTTCAGAACAAGCTAAAAGCTATGCGCATTTTATATGCAAAACTAAAAGATTTTTATGAAAAGCAGAAAAAAGAGGAAACTGACAAAGAAAGAAAAGAGCAAGTAGGTACTGGTGAAAGGAGCGAAAAAATAAGGACTTACAATTTTTCCCAAAATAGAGTGACAGACCATAGGGTGAACCTCACCCTCCATAGGCTTCAAGATATATTAGATGGAGATTTGGACGAGATAATATCTTCATTGCAAGCAAAAGAACTAGAAGAGAAGTTGGCTAGCGTATGAAATTGATATTCTTATTAGAACCACTGATACTTATATTAGCCATAATAGGAGTGGCTATATTTATTTTTAGGGAAATAAGAAACAAGTGATAATATTCAAAAATTTACCATCGGTAGACGAACCACGGCTTTACATGTCCTTAGAAAGGACATATCTTACATATCTAAAGTTTATACTGCTTGCCTTTGGTAGCGGGATAGTTGCCAAAAGACTTGAAATATACTTTTTTTATACTGGCTTTTACAAACTGGCTATTTTCTTTGGAGAGCTTCACACTATACTGATTTGGCCATCACTTTTGGCTCTTTTTTTCTTGGCTGTTAAATTTTATTTGGATATAAAATATATTCAAGGAGGCGAAAAGGTGAGTCAAAAAGAAGTAATAGACCCTCGTATATATATGGCCGCCGAAAGAACATTTTTAGCGTGGATAAGAACAGCTATTGGACTTATCGCCTTTGGGTTTGTGGTTGAAAAGTTTGATTTTTTCTTAAAACAATTGTCTATCATGCTTCATACCAAGATAAACATCAACGGTCACTTTGAAGGTATGGGTTTTGTATTTATATTTTTTGGCATATCAACGCTTGTAATAGGCGGGATAAATTTTATAAAAACTATAGAAGATATAAACAAAGGCACTTACAAAACCCACAAAACTCTTTATATCACTTACGGACTTATAATATTTGTATGCATGGTAATATTGGCATCTATGCTTATAGGAGTTAATTTATGATAATAAAAAAGGTAGAGAAAATAGAAAAAGAGCTAAGAGTACCATCCGATAAGTCCATATCCCATAGAAGTGTGATGTTTGGAGCTTTAGCACAGGGTACATCTTATGTTAAAAACTGGCTTGTATCAGAAGATACGCTAGCCACACTGGATATATTTAGAAAGCTTGGTATAAATATAAGAAGGGAAAACAACTTCTTAGAGATAAAGGGCGGAAAAGAGTATTTCAAAGAACCAACCGACATACTAGATGCAAAGAATTCTGGCACCACAGCAAGGATAACTTCAGGTATTTTATCTGGTTTTAATTTTTTTAGCGTCTTGACGGGGGATGATAGTCTTAAACAAAGGCCCATGAAAAGGGTTACAAGGCCTTTATCTTTGATGGGAGCCACGATAATAGGAAGAGAAGATGCATCGTTGCTTCCTATAGCTATAAAAGGCGGCAATCTAATTGGGGGAACTTTTGAAAACAAAGAAGCATCTGCTCAGGTAAAATCCTGTCTTCTTTTGGCAGGGCTTTTAGCAAAAGAAGGTTCAATTACAGAGGTTATAGAACCTTACATATCAAGGGACCACACCGAAAGGATGCTTTCTAGCATGGGAGCCA
>JAGDWZ010000050.1:17499-37810 GCA_023269915.1 Hydrogenobaculum sp.
AAATCCCACAAGAGATGGATTTTTTAGAAAAGCCAAAGAAATGGGAGCAAATATAGATTATATAAACAAAAGACATCAAAACGGAGAAGATATAGCCGATATAGAAGTTAGATACTCCCCAAATTTAAAAGCAATAGAGATAGATGAAAAAGATGTACCTTCTTTGATAGATGAAATACCCATTTTATCGGTACTTATGTGTTTTGCAGAGGGTATTAGCTTAGTAAAAGGGGCAAAAGAACTAAGAAAAAAAGAAAGCGACCGCATAAGAGCTATTTATATTAACCTAAAAAATGCTGGTGCTATTATAGAGGAGTTTGAAGATGGATTTAGCATAAAGGGACCTTGCAAACTAAAACTAAAAGAGATAAAATCTTTCAAAGACCACAGAATAGCTATGAGCATGAGTATATTAGGTATGGTGCTTGGTACAGAACCAGAATTAGATGACCCAAACTGCGTAAATATATCTTATCCAAGCTTTTTTGAGGATATATACTCATAATTTTATTAAAAGCATTGAAAAAACGACTATCAGGTCATATAATATTAACCTATGCATATAAATAATACATTACATTTTCAGCATATTTTTATGGGGCGATTGCAATGATTGACAATATACAAGAAAAAGAACAAAGAGAGCAAAAAATATTACAATATCTACCGCTTGTTAAAAAAATATGTGGTAAGATTATAAAAAATCTTCCCCCAAATGTAGATTACAACGATTTGGTAAGCAACGGTATAATAGGGCTAATAAACGCCGTAGACCATTTAGACAATTCTAAAAACCCAGAATCTTATATAAAAATAAGAGTAAAAGGCGCTATATACGATTATCTTAGAAGTTTGGATTTTGGCAGCAGAAATATAAGAGAGAAAGAACATAAAATAAAGGAAATTATAAGAAATTTTCAAAACGAGCACCAAAGAGAACCTACCGACGAAGAAATAAGTAGTATTTTAGGAGAGTCTTTAGAAGAATATCAAACCAGTTTATACAAAATATCTTTTTCTTATTTGCAAAGCCTAGAAGATATAGTATATAAGATAACAGAAGAACCTGAAAAATCTTACGACAACTTTATAACTGCAAACATTGAAAACCCAGAGGAAAACGCAGTAAAAAAAGATTTAGAATCAAAACTAAAAGAGGCCATAGAAAAACTTGATGAAAGAGAAAAGTTAGTTTTACAGCTTTTATTTTACGAAGAGCTTGGTATAAAAGAAGTGGCAGAGATTTTAAACATATCTTTATCTAGAGTATCTCAAATAAAATCTCAAGCTTTGGTCAAATTAAGAGAATACTTGGAGGAAAATATATGAAATGGTTATACACATTTATAGTCCTAAGTGGTACCTTTGTGGCGGTGCTTGGTATCACGAGCGTAAATGTCGCTATGCCAAAGATGATAGCACCCCTTTCTACAGACATATACGGCATACAATGGGTTTCCATAAGCTATCTGGTGGCTACAGCTATCACAATATTGGTTTTTAACCATTTTACAAACCTTTATGGACTTAAAAAAGTATACCTTGCTGGGATTGTGTTTTTCGCGCTTGGTAGTGCTTTGTCCGGAAGCGTAGACAATATAGGCACCATGATAATGGCAAGGTCTATACAAGGTATAGGAGAAGGGTTTTTGATACCTGCCGCTCAAGCTATCATATTTAGAATATTTCCACCAGAACAGCGTGGTATGGCTATGGGTATGTATGCCATGGGAGTAGCTTTTGCACCGGGGCTAGGTCCTACAGTGGGAGGGTATTTGGTAGAATACATGTCTTGGAGATGGGTTTTTTACATGAATTTACCTTTTATAATACCAATATTTTTTGCATCTTTGATACTGCTTCCTGATTTTCACAACCAGCAAAAGCATGAAAAACCTTTTAACTACGTAAGTTTTTTGCTTTTAGCAACAGCATCCACAAGCCTTATAGTTTTGCTATCAAGAGGAGAAAAATGGGAATGGTTTAGTTCAATAAAAACCATAGTGTTTTTAAGCATAGCGATTTTATGCTTTTTAGCTTTTCTAATATCTGATTTAATATCAAAGCATCCGCTTATAGGCTTTGACATATTTAAATACAAAGAGTTTGATTATGCTGTAATAACGTTTGTGTTGGTCTATGGTCTTGCCTTTTTCCAGATACTTTACATAATGCCTATTTACTTTGAAAGAGTAAGAGGGCTTGGTAGCTTTGATACAGGGTTATACATATTCCCTTTTGCCATAGGAATAGTGCTTTTTTCTCCTATAGGTGGAAAACTAAGCGATAGATTAGACCCAAAAATTCTTCTTCTTGCTTGTCAAAGCATTATTTTTATAGATATACACTTTTTCCTTTCTCATATAGACTTTTTTACACCTAAGCTAAACATATCTTTTTATATGTTTTTTGTAGGTGTTGGTATGGGGCTTTTCTTCGCACCGCTCACAGCATTGGCCTTAAGGCATTTAAGACACGATTTGGTACCTCTTGGCTCTGCTTTGTATAACTACGCAAGACTAATAGGAGCAGCAGCTGGGACTTCTATAGCCACCAATACATTTACCACAAGTAGCGCCTATATATATGATAATATAAACAATATGAATTACACACATGAACACTACGTTTATTATAGGTTAGAGTCTTTGAAGTGGGTTTTAAACACCAGCCTTTTAAAGGCTAAAGCGCTTCTTATGGGACTTCAAACTCTTATATCCCAAGCCTACGCAGTCCAAACCGTTTTAAGATTTGGCTCTTTAACACTTGTTATAGCCATGATTTTTACGCTTATACTTATGTATATCGAAAGAGCGAAGGTAAAAACGTGAACAAAGATATAATAGCAAAAGCTATAAAAGAGATAACAAAGGAGTTAGAGCTTTCAGAACCCTCCGGGTTTATGTTGTCTTATGATTTTAACGATATATGGATTGATATCTCATTAGAAAAGAACGAATACGGCGAGTGGGATAACAAGATATATACTATAAGCGTTAGCAAGCAAAAAGCCACAAACTTTACAAGCTACATTTCAAATGTTACTACGGAAATATATGAAGATAGCGAAAGAGTATACGCACAGCTCACAGAGGAAGAGTGGAACTCTATACAAGATATACTGTTAGATATAATATGAGCTTAAAGCCCTCCTATATTTTATACTTTATAGGTTTTCTAACAGCATGTTTTTTTGCTCTTATAAGCTTTGGTGAAAAATTGCTCATAGCAAGATACATATTGGCAAAAAATGGATACTACATATACTATAAAAAGGCAAAAGAGTATTTAACAAGCATAGATTTAGAAGATGCAAAGGTGTTTCATAAAAAGCAAAACGGTTATCAATATATAGCTCATCTTTCTTATCTAAGAGCAGGCTTTTATCCACCTTTTATTTTAAACGTGTCATTTACCTGTGGAAACGGATACACCAACATAAGAGAAAACATGCTCTTAAAGCATATAAAAATAACTTCAAAAAGGTTTCCTATCTCTTGTATAAAAACCGGCGACGAAAAAGGTAGCGGTCAGATGAACTCACAGTTAGAGCTTAGTCCAGATTCTATAAACGGTTTTATAAATTTTAGCATGCTAAATGTAAAAGGTTATTTTATCAAAAACCTAAAACTAAACTTTAAAAAAACAAACTTTCATTTTAGAGGGAAAGTAGATGTACTAAATACATCTGTGGACATAAAAGGGGATGGCATTGTAAGTATAGACCAAAACACCCTTACAAATTCAAAGATATCTGGAAGCGGTCTTATAAACACACCTTTTAAAAGTATGCATATTGTATTTGGTGGGACTGTTGTAAATCCAAGCATAAATATTCAATGATAGTACTGTTAGCTTTGTTTTTTTCTTTGGGGGCTATATTTTATAGTCTTGAGGCTTTTAAAGAGGCAAAAAGTTATTACGATTATACGCTTAAGCTTTATTTAAAACAAAGCCTTGACATAACAAACGACTCTTTGATACCAATCTTAGTAAAAAAAGCCCAAAAGATTTATCAAGAAAATCCATACAACCCTTATTACGATAAAACGCTAAATATTGAAGGCATAAAAATAAAACTTACCATAGAAGGTGATAACAAGCTAAATATAAACTTGATAAAAAATCCAAACTATTTTAAAGTGTTTAAGAGATTATCCCAAGAGTTTTGTATGCCAACGGATTTTATTTACTACGTATATTATTGGATAAGCGGCAAAAAAGAAGGAAACATAGATATAGAAAATCTTAACTATATGCCGCCCCTCAAAGATATGGAGTCAAAGGAAGAGCTTCTTTACGCCACACCCTACAGCAACCTTTTATATAAAAGCAATTGCCATGGTAAAAAACACCAAAAAGGCATATGGTACTTCTTAGACACTAAAAACCAAACTCTAAACATAAACACTTTACCAATACCCATATTAAAAGCCCTAAACAAAAACATAACAAATTCTATAGCAAAGAGCATAGTAGATTATAGAGAAAATCATATTCTTAAAAACATACAAGACTTGGTAAATGTAAGAGGATTATCCTTAGACGATGTTTATAAAATACAAAACTTGGCTTCCACCACATCAAATACGATAATCATAAAGATAGTTTCAACCGAAAAGATGGGTGGTGTAAAGCAAACATCTACCACAAGGCTTTACTACTTACCGCTTCAGAATAAGATAATAGGCATTTATAAATATTGATGTTATAATAATAAATAGCTAAATTTAAGTTTTTGGATTTTAAAGGAGTAGAAGTATGGAACAACATGATACAAAGCATAAAGACGATGCGTTTGAAACGCTAAAAAATGCAAAAGTTATAGCGGTGGTGGGTTTTTCAGACAACAAAGAAAGGCCTGCTTACTATGTGACGGAAAGAGTGCTCAAAAAAGGCCTTCACAAAATATATCCCATAAATCCAAAATTAGCAGGTCAAGAGATTATGGGGTTAAAAGTGTATAGCTCTTTGGAAGAGGTACCAGAGCCCATAGATATAGTAAATGTCTTTAGAAATCCAGCTCATGTAGAACCTATAGTTCAAGAGGCCATCAAACTAGGTGCCAAAACGGTATGGCTTCAACCCGGTGCTGAAAACTACGAGGTCATTGAAAAATATAAAGACAAAATTCATTTTGTTTATGAAGCTTGTATAGGAGTAGAGGCAGGCTATCTATGATAGAATATATTCTAAAAAAAATTCTTGGTACAAAAAACGATAGAGAGATAAAAAAGATAAGAAAGTGGGTAGAAAAGATAAACGCTTTAGAAGAGTCTTTGGATAAACTTTCAAACAAAGATATCGTATTAAAAGCCCAAGAACTTTATTTTAAAGTAAATCAAGACGAACATCTAAAACAAGCCATAATAGAAGGTGAAATAGTTGAGGAGTTGGTGGAGGCCTTTGCTTTGGTAAGAGAGGCTTCAAAACGCACAATGGGTTTAAGACAGTTTGACGTACAACTAATAGGCGGTATAGTACTTTACCAAGGTAAAATTGCAGAGATGAAAACCGGCGAAGGTAAGACCCTTGTAGCAGCAGCACCAGCTTTTTTCACAGCACTAACAGATATAGGAGTGCATGTAGTAACTGTCAACGATTATCTAGCAAAAAGAGATGCCACGTGGATAGGACCTATATATAGGTTCTTAGGGCTTGATGTAGGTGTTATAAACTCAGATAGTATGAGTTATTTGATAGATTGGCAAGACCCAGAGAAAGCTATGGAAGCTATAGAAAAGGATATAAGGGTATGGCCAAGAGGCATGGTAGGAGATGCTATAGACTATTCTAAAATAGATGTACACGCTAAAACCTCTTACTTCACAAAAGCAATACCAGTAGAAAGAGTAAAAGCATATGAAGCTCATATAACATACGGTACCAACAACGAGTTTGGTTTTGACTATCTAAGAGACAACTTGGCAGTATCAAAAGACCAAATAGTCCAAGTAAAAGGTCATGGGTATGCAATAGTAGACGAAATAGACAGCATATTGATAGATGAAGCTAGAACGCCTCTTATAATAGCAGGTCCTTCAAATCTAGACAACAAAGTAGTATTACAAGCAAACGAATTTGTAAAAATTCTAGAAATCGAAAAAGATTTTACAATTGATGAAAAAAATAGAACCGCAATGCTTACAGAAGAGGGCATAGAAAAAGCAGAGAAGTACTTTGGCATACAAAATTTATATGATATAAGACATATTGATTTAGTTCATGCTATCAACAAAGCTCTCCTTGCCCATCATCTTTATAAGAAAGATGTGCATTACATGGTAAAAGATGGCGAGATCCTCATAGTAGATGAATTTACCGGAAGGGCTTTACCAGGCAGAAGATGGAGCGAAGGTCTTCATCAAGCAATAGAAGCAAAAGAAGGCGTAGAAATCCAAGAAGAAAACCAAACCCTTGCTACTACAGCTTTTCAAAATTATTTTAAACTTTACAAAAAACTTGCAGGTATGACAGGTACCGCAGAAACAGAAGCCTTAGAATTTAAAGAAATATACAACTTAGACGTTGTGGTAATACCTACCAACAAACCAAACATAAGAAAAGATTTACCGGATGCAATTTTTAAAACAAAAAAAGAAAAATGGGAATACATAGCAAAGATAATAGAAGAAAATCATGCCAAAGGAAGGCCGATATTGGTAGGTACAGTCTCGATAGAAGACTCTGAAACACTTTCAAAGCTTTTAGAAAAAAAAGGTATCAAACACAACGTATTAAACGCCAAACAACACGAAAAAGAAGCCTGGATAATAGCTCAAGCTGGTAGAAAAGGAGCTGTCACCATAGCCACCAACATGGCAGGAAGAGGTACCGATATACTTTTAGGTGGCAACCCAGAGTTTTTAGCAAGAGAGATATTAAGAGAAAAAGGCATAGATGAAAATCAAGCCACAGAAGAGCAATGGAAACAAGCTTATGAAGAAGCCACTAAAATAACTCAAAAAGAGAAAGAAGAGGTTATAAAAGCTGGTGGGCTTTTAGTGATAGGTACCGAAAGACACGAGTCAAGAAGAGTTGACAATCAGTTAAGAGGTAGGGCTGGAAGACAAGGAGACCCAGGAGAGTCAAGGTTTATACTCTCATTGGAAGATGATCTTCTTAGAATATTTGGCGGGGATAGGATTAAAAAGCTTATGGAATTCATGAAGATACCAGAAGGAGAGCCTATAGAAAGCTCTATGGTATCAAAGTCTTTAGAAGGAGCCCAAGAAAGGGTGGAGCTTCAAAACTTCCAATCTCGTAAAAGGCTTTTAGAATACGACGAAGTTATCAACATACAGCGATCTGTAGTATATGATATAAGACGCTCTATTCTTTTCCAAGATGACATAAAAGAAGAAATAAAAGATTTCATAAGGGATGTAATACACCATCAAGTCTTTACGCTTTTAGCAGAAGATGAACCAGAACTATGGGAGTTAGAACCATTGAGAACGTTTTTCAAAGAATGGATAAACTTAGAACTTCCAGAAAAGTTTGAAGCAAAAGACAGAGAAGAGTTAGAAGAAGAAATATTTAAACTAACCTTAGACAAATATAAACAAAAAGAGCAAGAATTAGGCGAAGAGACTATGAGGGAGATAGAAAAGGTATTTACTCTAAATATCATCGATAATCTTTGGAGAGAACAGCTTCACACTATAGACAAACTAAGAGAAGGTATATATCTTAGAAGCTACGCTCAAAGAGACCCTCTTGTAGAGTTCAAAAAAGAAGCTTTTAGGCTTTTTGAAGAGCTTATGTTGAATTTCAAAATATCCACTATACAATCCATTATAAACGCGCAAATATCAAAAGAAGAACTAGAACAAGAAGAACAAAATATGTTTAATCTAGAGATAGACACGCTAAACAAAAGCATGGCTATGAGCGAGGCTTTAGAAAACATATCAAAAGAGTTTCAAGAGAAAAGACCAAAGTTTAGGACGCTGAAAGATAGATTAGAAGAGCGCAAGAAAAAATTAGGACAAAGGGGATAATAGATGATAAAGTTTGGAACCGATGGTTGGAGAGCTATAATAGGATTTGAATTTAGCCAAGATAACATAGTGAAAGTAACAAAAGCTCATGCAAAAGCGTTGAAAAAGCACAATCTAAACAAAGTGATAATAGGATATGACCATAGATTTCTAGGAGAGAGATTTGCCATACTTGTAGCAAATGTGATGAAAACAGAAGGTATAGAAGCTGATGTGGTGAAAGAGCCCGTTAGCACTCCAAATATATCTTTTGCTGTTAAATATATGGGATATCAGCAAGGGGTTATGATAACGGCCTCTCACAACCCATACTATTACAATGGCTACAAGATAAAAGAGTCTTTTGGGGGTGCAGCAACGCCAGAATTTATAAAAGATGTAGAAGACGAGATTGAAAATATAAAAGATGTAAGCTTTAAAGAGCACGAAATAAAAAGGGTTGATATCATCTCCCAATACATAGAAAAAACCCTATCAAATATAAACAAAGGTACTCTTTTAGAAAAAGAACTAAGCATAGTACACGATTCTATGTATGGACCTTCTTTTAAATACTATTTGGAAGCTTTTAAAGATAAAAAAATAAACCTTTTGTCTATAAGACATCACAAAGATGCGCTTTTTGGGGAAGGGGCTCCAGAGCCAGTTGAAAAAAACTTAGGTATTTTAAAAGACAAAGTCAAAACTGTAAAAGCTAATCTTGGTATAGCAAACGACGGAGATGGAGATAGAATAGCTTTGGTAGACGAAAAAGGAGAGTTCGTAAACTCGCAGCTGGTCTATATACTTTTAATGCTTCATATTGTAAAAAATAAGGGTATAAGAAATGGCGTGGTGGTCAAAACTGTATCCACAAGCTTTTTGGTGGATAGGATATGTAAAGATTTTGGCATAGAAGTAGAAGAAACGCCGGTGGGATTTAAATACATAAATGAAATTGTGCTTAAAAAAGATGTGATATTTGGTGGAGAAGAGTCTGGGGGATATGGATTTCCGTTTTTCTTACCAGAAAGAGATGGATTTTTATCTGGGCTTTTCATAATAGAAATGATGCTGTTAGAGGATAAGTTGTTATCAGATATTATAAAAGATGTATTTAGCAAATACGGAGAAGCATATTACAACAGGATAGATTTAAAAGTAGAAGAACACATCAAAGAAAGACTCAAAGATCTCATAAAAAATCCACCTGATAAACTAGATGAAATAAAGATAAAAAAGATAAATACAAAAGATGGGCTTAAGCTCATATTTGAAGATGACTCATGGGTAATGCTAAGAGCCTCAGGCACTGAACCTCTTATAAGAGTTTACGGTGAAGCTACATCAAAAGAATTTCTAAATACTTTGTTGTTAAAAGCTCAAAAACTTTTGTCTTAAATGGAAAAAGAGAAAGTAGTTGTCTTTATAGACGGTTCCAATGTATTCCACGGGCTTAAAAATGAAACCTTTAAAATTGATTATCTAAAACTTGTAGAATTCCTAACAGGAGATAGATATCTGGTGAGGGCTTATTTTTACTCAGCACTTCCAAGCGACAAAGATATGGATAAACAAGCTAAGGAAAGCTTTTCAAGGCAAAAAAAATTTTTAGAAGATATCTCTTTTATGGGCATAAAAGTAAAGCTTGCAAGGCTCAGAAAACTACCAGACGGCACGTTTTTAGAGAAAGAGGTGGATATAATGTTAGCTACAGATATGCTTTCTTTGGCTTACAAAAACGCTTACGATACGTGTATACTTGTAAGTGGGGATAGCGATTTTTCATACACAGTTGAAACCGTTCAATCCTTAGGCAAAAGAGTAGAAAATGCAACTTTTAGAAAAACATCTTCTTACTCTCTAAGAAGGTTAAGTGATAAATTTTTATACCTCGATGACTACATAGATAGATTCTCACTAAAACCAAAAGAACCCACAGTATGGGATAAAATTAAAAATGTTTTCAAAATTAATATTGTAAATTAAAATCTTGAAAATTTTATAAAATTGCTTTATAATTAATTTATACTTTTTTAAAGGAGGAGTAAGATGAAAAAGTTACTCATCATAGCAGCCGCCGGATTGGCACTAGTTGCTTGCTCAAAGCAACAGTCCGCCGAACAAAGCAGTGGTAGCGAAAATACACCAGCAGCTACCCAAAATGCAGCACCACCAGCACCTACACCAGCAACACCAGAAGCTGGGTCTTCTTCATCCTCAAGCTCTTCAAACAATGGAGCCGCCACCACACCTTCCAATAGCTCTTCAAGCTCTTCAAACAACGCAAGCTCATCATCAAACTCTGCTGGCTCAAGCTCAAACAGCTCAAGCTCATCTTCTGCACCAACACCAGCACCAGCAGCTCCCTCTGGTTCAAACGGTCAATAATATTAGTTTTAAATTCCCCCATTTTTGGGGGAATATTATTTTATACTTTGATTTATAATATATAAATGCAGGAAAATATCGTTATAGATACTAGTATATTTACAAACCCAAACGTATATAAAAGTATTTCTTTAGGCCAACCAGTAGATGCAATAGAAGCTTTTATAGGTCTTGCTCATAAAAGTAGCAAAAAAATCTATATGCCAAGGACAGTTTATATAGAACTGTGTAAAGTGGTAGACCTAGAGCCGTTAAAGGGTAAATTTGAATCAGCCGTTATCATAAAATCTCCAAACAGATGCAACATAAACATAAATGCCAGCATACTATTTGATTTTGTAGAAGATATGAGAATAAGGATAAATAAAGGTCTTAGAATAGCAGAAGAATTCACAAGAGATAAATCCCAAGATATACAAAGCGCTATATCAAAATTAAGAGAAAAATACAAAGAAGCGTTAAGACAAGGAACCCTTGATAGCAAAGAAGATGTGGATATAATACTACTTGCTATGGAATTAAACGGTGCTATACTATCTGGAGATGAAGGGATAAATACCTGGGCAGATAAGCTAGGTATCCGTACTGTAAATCCGCTGTTTATTCAAGAGTTTTTAAGCTTTTAGTGTATATTTATATTAGTGTATATTTATATATATAGGAGGTTTTTATGAAGATTAGAAAGCTAGCTATTGCTTTGGCAACCTGGACGATGTTTTACAACGTATCACCAGCCATGGCATCTTTTGTAAGCTCGAAACCGCCTATAGAGATAAACAGCAACAAAAGCCAATATATAAAAGAAATTCAAAAAGCTTTAGAAAACAAAGTAGTAGCTGAAAAACTAAAAGAATACGGCATGAACCCCAAAGAAGTTAAAGAAAAGCTGAAATCTATGAATGAAGAACAGCTTAAGCTTTTGGCAAACGCTTCCAAAAAACTAAATGCAGGTGGTGATGCACTTGGGCTTGCAATAGCAGTCCTTGTCATAGTCCTATTGGTGGTGTTTATACTAAGGCTAGCTGGAAAAGAGGTGATTATAAGATAAAACGCATACTTCTTGCAATCATTTTTTTCGCAACGTTATCCTATGGGGGCGATGTTTGCTCCCATCTTAATATACCATTTATAAAACAAAAAGAAAACCTCTGTGGTCCAGTAGCAGTGGAAGAAACCCTTATTTTTTACAAAGATGAAAAACCTTTTAATAGCATAGTAAGATCGGTATATACACCCTCTATAAAAGAAAGCCTTATAACGGATATCCAAGATTACTTTGAAAAAGAGGGCTTTAAAACGAAATATCTAAGAAGCGTAAACTCCATAAAAAATCAAATTAAAAGATGTAGACCTGTTATAGCTCTTTTAGACATGGGAAATTTTTTAGTTTCGATGCCTCATTATGTAGTAATAACTGGATTTAACGAAAAGGGATTTTTTATGAACGATGGCTATAAAAAAGATAGATTTATGAGTTTTAAGGATTTTAAAAAAAGGTTTAAAAGTATGGGTAGCGTAGCTTTGGTAGCTTACAAAGAAAAGCGTTAAGTTGTATGCTAAAATATTGTTGCTATGGAAGAATTTAGAAAGAAGAAGTTAGAAGAGCTTGCTAAAAGCCAAAAACATGTTTATAAATACGAGTTTGAAAGCCCTTACTTTATACACGAGATAAGAGAAAAATACGAGAAAGAACCAAGAAAAGATAAAATCGTTGTAAAAGCTACTGTAAAAAGGGTTTCAAAATTAGACGATGGTTTTGTGCTAAGGATAGCCTCTTCTTCTGGCTTAGAAATGTTGGCTTATACAAAGGAAAGTTTTGAACCAAACAAGACATACAATATAGAAGGCATACTATCAAGAGTAGATGAAAAACTAAGCCTCATAGATGCAAAAGTCTCAACAAATGAGCCAAATACAACGATAGACGATATAAAAAAAGAGTTTGATTTGGACCCAAACTTTGAAGATGTATCTATAGCTGGAAGGCTTGTGGCTTTAAGGAGTATGGGTAAAGCCATATTTGGACATATCCAAGATTTTAGCGGTAAACTACAGATATACATTAAAAAAGATGTGGTGGGAGATGAGAAGTTTAAATTTGTAGAAGATTTTTTGGATGTGGGAGATATAATAGGTGTAAAGGGAAAGCTTTTTAGAACTCATACTGGAGAGCTTACTGTAGAGGTCTTTGACATTGAGCTTTTAACAAAAGCCCTAAACAACATGCCGGAAAAATGGCACGGTATAAAAGACGTAGAGATAAAATACCGCCAAAGGTATTTAGATCTTATAGCCAACGAAAGCTCTAGAAAAGTGTTTGTTTTAAGGTCAAAAATTATAAAAGCTTTAAGAGAGTTTTTTGATAAAAATAAGTTTATGGAAGTAGAAACCCCTATACTTCAGCCTATAGCCTCTGGAGCTACTGCAAGACCCTTCATCACATATCACAACTATTTGGAATCTGAGCTTTACCTTAGGATAGCACCGGAGCTTTATCTAAAAAAGCTAATAGTAGGTGGCATACCTAGGGTTTATGAGATAGGTAAAAACTTTAGAAACGAAGGCGTAGACACCACCCACAATCCTGAATTTACAATGGTAGAGTTTTACGCCGCTTACTGGGACTACAAAAAGCTTATAAAATTTACAGAAGAGCTTTTTGATTATCTTATTGAAGCAACTAACATTGACAAAGTGCACACAGAAAATGGTATTATAAATCTAAAGCCACCTTTTAGAGTAGCTAAGTTTTTTGAGCTTTTAGAAGAGAAAACATCAAAAGACAAAAAGTTTTTCTTGCATCATGAAGAAGAGCTTAAGAAGTTTGCCCAAGAGCTTGGAATACCAAGGGCTTACACATTGCCAAAAGCAAAGCTTATAGAAAAAGTGTTTGAGTATACTGTAGAAGACGAGCTAGTCCAACCTACTTTTATCATAGATTTTCCAAAGATTCTATCACCGCTTGCCAAAACCCATAGAGAGGACGATGAACTTGTGGAACGTTTTGAGCTTTACATAAACAAAAAAGAAATAGCAAACGCTTATTCAGAGTTAAACGACCCAGAAGACCAAGCCAAGAGATTTTTAGAGCAAAAACTACAGAAAGCCACCGGCGATGAAGAAGCTATGGAGACAGACGATGATTTTGTAGAAGCCCTAAAATACGGGATGCCACCAACGGCTGGCGAAGGAATAGGTATAGATAGACTTGTGATGCTTTTTGCAAACGTAGATTCTATAAGAGATGTAATACTATTCCCAGCCACCAGAAAAATTGAATAGCTAACGTCATTGACACATTTATATTTAATGTTATACTTTCAAAACAACTTTTAAAAGGAGTTTGCTATGGAACAGATTTTTTTTGACATATATCAAAAGGCCAAAAACGACGAGATAACCAAAGAAGAGGCTTTATTTATATTAAAAGCCGAAGATAAGTATATACCTCTTATAGTGTATTTGGCTTCTAAGTTAAAAGATGAGTTTTTTGACTCAAAAAAGTTTGAGTTTTGCTCTATCATAAACGCAAAAAGTGGTGCGTGTTCAGAAGATTGCAAATTTTGTGCCCAGTCAAAGTTTTACAAAACCCCTATAAATATATATAAGCTAGTAGACAAAGAAGAGTTGGTGGAAGGAGCTTTAAGAGGTGTTGAATATGGGGCAAATAGATACTGCATGGTATTGAGTGCAAAAGCAGCGTCTGATGAAGAGGTGGATAGGCTCTGCGACGCTGTAAAAGAGATAAAGGCTCAAAATATACCTATAAACGTATGCGTATCAGCTGGGACCATAAGTTTAGATAGTCTTTTAAAGCTAAAAGAAGCTGGGGTTACCCGCATAAATCATAACCTTGAAACATCGGAAAACTATTTTCCCAACATAGTATCCACGCATACTTGGAAAGAAAGGCTAGAAACTATAAAAAACGTGCAAAAAGCTGGCCTTTCAACGTGTAGCGGTGCTATATTTGGTCTTGGAGAAACCGATAAAGATAGAGTAGATTTGGCTTTTGTCTATAAGGAACTAGGAGTTGATTCTATACCTTTAAACTTTTTGATGCCAATACCAAATACTCCCTTAGAGCACAATAAACCTATAAGGGCTTTAGATGCGTTAAAGATAATAGCTATGTTTAGATTTACAAACAAAAGCGCTGAGCTAAGACTATGCGGTGGCAGAGAGCAAACCCTTGGAGATTTTCACGGAATGGCAGCTTTTATGGCAAACGCTTTGATGGCTGGTGGATATCTTACAAGAGCTGGAAGAGACATTAAAAAAGACTACAAGATGCTAGAAGACATGTCTTTGGAAAGACTCCAATCTGAAGAAGTGTGCAAATAGAGTATATAGAACAAAAGCTTATAGAACTTTGCCAAGAAGCCAAACGTTTAGATAGAGTTCCTGTAAGTGCAATGGTGGTAAAAGATGACAAAATAGTATCTTATGCTTTTAACGGAATAAAAAGCATAGAACATGCTGAAATGCTTGCCTTAGAAAAAGCCATGGATGAGCTAAATACAAAAAGGCTTGATGGATGTACGTTGTATGTAAGTTTAGAGCCATGTCCTATGTGTGCTTATGCGACAGTATTGTCTAGGATAGAAAAGATTTATTTTTTTTCTTTAGATGAAAAAAAAGGAGCCGTTGTAAGCAACGTAAATATATTGGAATACTTTGATTTTAAGGTAAAATGGGAGTATAAAAAGAACAAGGTATTTGAAGATATAATAAAAGATTTCTTCAAAAGCAAAAGGCTTTAGTGTGGTAAAATAAAATTATGATAGAAAGAATCAAAGTAAAAACGGCAAAACATACTTCGGTGGTAAATATAACCCAAAGAATAAGAGACATAGTAGAAACTTCTTCTGTTGACAATGGTCTTTGCATAGTGTATGTGCCTCATACCACAGCGGCAGTATTTATAAACGAGGGAGCAGACCCTGACGTGGTAAAAGATATATTAAACACTTTAGAAAAGTTAATCCCTTGGACAAACGGATACGCCCACACCGAAGGCAACGCAGCGGCTCATATTAAATCTTCTATCATAGGAAATTCACGGATAATACCTATATTAGAAGGTAAGCTTATGTTGGGAAGATGGGAAGCTGTATTTTTAGCAGAGTTTGATGGCCCAAGAGAAAGGGAAGTAATTGTGTCAATAGTGAGGGTTTGATGATACACACAGTTTTAGCGTTTTTAATATTGATAAGTATATTGATAGTATTTCATGAGTTTGGTCATTTTATAATGGCTAAGCTTTTTGGAGTAAAAGTAGAGGTATTTTCTGTAGGGTTTGGAACACCTATTTTCAAGAAAAAGATAGGGGAAACAGAGTATCAAGTAGCCTATATTCCGATGGGAGGTTATGTAAAACTATACGGTGAAGAAGAAAGCATAAAAGATAACAGAGCCTTTTCCTCAAAAGCCCCTTGGCAAAAAATTTTAATAGCGGCAGCAGGACCATTTTTCAACTTAGTTATAGCTTTCATAGCTTTTACGCTATCTTTTTACATAGGCATACATCAACCAGCTTATATAGACGAACCAGTAAAAGTAGGCTATATAACGCAAAAATCACCCTTTTACAAAGCTGGCATCAAACCAGGAGACACCATACTAAAAATAGGAAACACACCTATAAAAACATGGAAAGACCTCTATGTAGCAGAGATAAAAGCTGTTGGGAAAAACTCCAAAGTAGTTTTCGAAAGAAACGGACACATATATACTACAAGCATAAAACTTGGCAAAATATTAAATCAGGATTCTGTAGGCATATTACCAAACATTTCTCCCGTAGTCGGTGGTACTATAAAAGGTTCTCCAGCCTATCAAGTAGGTTTAAAACCAAAAGATAAAATCCTAGCAATAAATGGATTACCTATAAAAAATTGGTATAACCTTTCAGAGCATATGAAAAAAGACGATGGACACCCAATAACTATTGTTATAGAAAGAGATAATAAACTTTTGGTAAAATACTTAGTGCCTAAATACTCAAACAAATTAAAGGAATATTATATAGGTGTTTATCCAGAAACAAAATATGTTTTAAAAAGATATCCTATAAAGGAAGCAATGATACAAGCTGTAAAGAAAATAAAAGATTTGACCATACTAAGCATAGATTCTATAAAAGCTTTAATTACAATGCATGCATCTTTTCTGAACCTAAGCGGTCCTATAAGTATAGCCAAAATGTCTGGTCAAGCCGCTGAAGGTGGTTTAGGAGAGTTTCTTGGTTTTATGGCTTTTGTATCTTTACAACTGGCTATCATAAACATATTACCAATACCCATGCTAGATGGTGGGCTTATTGTATTATTTTTAATAGAATGGATTATAAGAAAACCGTTATCTGAGAAGTTCAAAGAATACTGGCAAAAAATAGGTTTAGCCTTTGTAGTTTCATTGTCTGCTATAGCTATATTAAGCGATATAATAAGAATCTTTACCGGCGTATAATTATAATTTAGGTTATAATAGATATATGAAAGGGCATTTTTTGGATATTTTTGATATATCCTATGAGGAAGCTAAACAAATTGTAGACTTGTCTTTTGATTTTAAATACAACAACTTTAATCCTAAAAGCCTACAAAACTTAAACATAGCTCTTCTTTTTAGCAAACCATCCACCAGAACCAGAGTATCATTTGAAGTGGGTATAAAAGAGCTTGGAGGCAACCCTATTTTTTTACAGGAATCAAGCCTTCAAGTATCAAGAGGAGAAGATGCATCCGACAGCGCCAGGACATTGTCCCGCTATGTAGATGGTGTAGTTATAAGAACCGGCTCTCATCAATGGCTTACAGAGTTTGCAAAATATTCAAATGTTCCTGTTATAAACGCTCTTACAGATTATACACATCCATGTCAAGCTTTATCAGATATTTTTACGCTTTTTGAGGCTTTTAAAGAAAATATAAAAAACATAAAAGTGCTTTACATAGGCGATGGCAACAACATGGCAAACGCTCTTATATCAGCTTTTGCGCTATTTGGTTTAAATCTTACCGTTTGTACGCCGAAAGAACTAGCACCAGACGAAGAGAATTTGAAAAGAGCCTTAGAAGTAGCAAAACAAACCAAAGCCAAGATTATATTAGAAGAGGACCCTAAAAAAGCCGCCAAAGATAAAGATGTAATATACACTGACGTCTGGATTTCAATGAACGACGATGGATCAAAAGAGTATAAAATAAACTTATTGAAAGACTATCAAGTAAACGAACAACTTTTATCCTACGCTAAAAAAGACGTAAAGATTATGCACTGCCTACCCGCAAAGAAAGGGCAAGAGATCACAGAAGATATATTCGAAAAGCATGCGGACTTTATCTTTAACCAAGCAGAAAACAGACTTCATACCCAAAAAGCTCTCATGTATTTGATGTTTGATGGAACAAATAAAATGGCTTCTATCTAATCTAAAACACTATTGGCCTTTGGTAGGGCTCGTAATCTTTGGTTCTATACTAGAGGGTCTTGGTACATCTTTTATGACTTATCTTGTCAAAAGAATAATGGACGATGTTTTTATTCTAAAAGAGGCCAGCAAACTTTACACGATACTATACCTTTTTGCAGGAGCCGCCGTTGTAATACAAATCGGATTTTTCCTAAGAAACTTCCTTATGAATATGGTATCTGAAAAACTTCTGATGCACTTTAGAGAAAAAATGTTTGAAGCTTTGCTGTATTCAAAAGTAGATTTTTTTATAAACCATCCAAGTGGCGATATAATAAGCAGATTCAACAACGATATAAACGCCGTCAAAAATATACTCATAGATTATATGCTGTCTCTTATAAAAGAGCCTATAACAGTGCTGTTGTTATTGGGGGTTTTAATTTATAGAGATATTTATCTTACTATTATTATTATATTTGCTTTTCCTATTATCTCTTATTCCGTAAAATACTTCGGTGGCAAAAAAGCCAAATACGTAAAACTAAACCAAGAAAGGTTTGGTATTATAAATCAGCATGTAACGCAGTTAATAAGCGGCATAGAAAATATAAAAATCTTTGGAGCAGAAGAAAACTTTCTTAAGCGCTTCAGAGAAGCCAACAAAAATCTATTTAAAGCAGGTATGAAAACTATTTTTTACACAGTAACAAACTCTATATTTAACCAATCCACAGGTTATATAGTCTTTGGTTTAGTGCTTTTATATGGAGGTTATAGAATAGTCCATGGTTATACAACCGCTGGAAACTTTATATCTTACATAACGGCACTTTTACTTATACAAATGCCTATCATGGAGACTCAAAAAGGTTTTATGAACATGCGCTCTTCTATACCGCTTGTAAAAAGAGTCCAAGAGATGCTAACTCTAACAAAAGAAAAAGATGGCTTTATAGATATAGATTCTCTATTAGTACCTATAAATATGAAAAACGTATACGTAGTAGTAGATTCAAAAGAAATCTTAAAAGATATAAACTTGGTTATAAACCCAGGAGACAAAATAGGTATAGTAGGGCCCACTGGAGCTGGCAAATCCACGCTTCTTGACATACTTCCAAAGCTTGTAAGCTACAAAGGGGATGTATACGTAAAAGACACGCCTTTAGAAAACATCACCAACAAATCTGTAAGGTCTAAAATAGCCCTTGCCTCTCAGCACGTTTTTATATTCAACGATACCGCAAGAAACAACCTTTTAATAGCAAATCCAAACGCTTCTGACGAGCTTATACTAAAAGCCTTAAAACTAGCCAAAGCAGAGTTTTTGTTAAAGCTAAAAAATGGACTTGATACAATACTTGGAGAATATGGGTATACAGTATCTGGTGGCGAAAGACAAAGAATAGCCATAGCAAGAATATTTCTAACAAATCCAGATATACTTCTTCTAGATGAGATAACATCAGCCTTAGATGTTCATACAGAACAAGAGGTAATATCAAATATCTTTGAGGTGTTTAAGGATAAAACAATCCTTATAGTAGCACACAGACTTTCAAACATTACAGCCTGCAACAGAATACTTTATATAGAAGATGGAAGGATATTAGAAGAGGGTACTTTTGAAGAGCTTATAAAAAAACAAGGAAACTTTTACGCCCTTTACAAAAAATCTAGATAAACCTAAGATAATAATCTCTTGCCATTTTGAAAAAAGCTTTTACATCATTATGTCTATAGTCTTGATAAGTCCAGTAAAATGCTTTAAAATCCTTGAAAATATAAATATATTCCATCTCTAAAAAGATATTTTTACCTATGTGAATTCTGGCACCCCTTTCTTTAGAAGAAGCCAAAACAAGATGCTGTTTGTTTATATAACCTGGGTCTATATTTATTGTCCTTCTTGAGTCTATACTAAAATGTTTTTCTATGTCCATGGTCTTTAGCTTTAGCTCTAATATATCTGTATCTTCAAAAAGGCTTTTTCCATATAGATAGACTTTTAAAAGCGGGCTTCCCATCTCTTTTGAGTAGTATCTTTGAAGATTATCAAAGTAAAAGTGCTCTGACATGCAAAAGCCACCAAAATAATCAAGCTTTTTTATAGCAAGGTTAAGATTGTTTTCATAATCCTTGTTGTAAAGAATGGCAAATACCGGTAAAACTTTCAAGGTATCAAAGGAAATTCATCTATACCAAGGGTTTCATAAAGACCAAACATGATGTTCATATTTTGGACAGCTTGAGAAGAAGCACCTTTTCCAAGATTATCTATAGCGCTTATTATTTCAAGGGTTTTTAGGTTTTTATGATAATAAAGGTATATATAGCACATATTGGTGCCTATCGTCCACTTAGTATGAGGAGGTTTGTTGACTATCTTTACAAATGGCTCATCTTTATAAAAATCCTCATAAAGGGTTTTAAAATCCATATCTTCTATATCAAAAAGTTTTATATTGGCAATCATACCCCTTGAAGCAGGTATTACCATAGGGCTAAATTGCACATC
>JAGDWZ010000050.1:37910-46887 GCA_023269915.1 Hydrogenobaculum sp.
TATTGGCAATCATACCCCTTGAAGCAGGTATTACCATAGGGCTAAATTGCACATCTACTCCAAGGTACAAAGACATTTCAGGTGTATGTCTGTGTTTTCCTATAGCATAATAAAAAGCGTTTTGCTCCATATAGGGAAAGTGAAATTCTTGCTTTAGTTTAGCACCAGCTCCAGAAACTCCAGAAACAGCGCTTACTATTATAGGTTTTTTGTAGGATATACCTTTCACAACAGGCAAAACCCCTAATATAACAGCCGTTGGATAACAACCTGGGTTTGATACAACGCTAGCTTTTCTAATATCTTCTCTAAAAAGCTCAGGTAACCCGTAAACCACTTCTTTAAGAATAGGCTCATGCTCAGGTCTATACTCCAGATCGTAATACTCTTTAAAAATATCCTTGTCTTTTAGTCTAAAAGCTCCTGATAAGTCTATAACTTTTATATTTTTGGAGTAATAATAAGGCACTTGCTCTAAAGAAGCTTCGTGAGGAAGCGCTAAAAAAACCACATCTACGTTGTCAAGGGTTTTTGTGATTTTTATATTTTCTATGTTTGAAAATTCTAAAACATCGTATAGGTATTTGTCGTAATGAGTAGTAGAAGAAAGAGATGTTATCTTTACTTTTGGATGCTTTGATAATATCCTTAAAAGCTCAAAACCAGTATAGCCAGTAAACCCAGCTATACCAACTTTTATTATCTCTTGCTCCATCTAAATTTGGCGCGAGCACCCATCTTACCATACTTTTTACGTTCTTTAATACGAGCGTCAACTTTAAGAAGTCCTGCTCTTTTTAATGTAGTTCTAAAGTTTGGGTTATAAGAAACCAAAGCTCTTGCTATACCATACATTATAGCCTCTGCTTGGGCAGATAGGCCACCACCGTTTACTATGGCGTAGACTCCAAACTTGCCATTTGTGTTGGTGAGATTAAGAGGTATCAAGACCTTTGCAAAAGAGCTATCCCTTTGCAAATATTCTCTCATATCACTTTCTTTCTGAGAGTCTTTTGATTTTACTATAAATCCAGAAGAATTTTTCACAAGCCAGACTCTTGCTACGCTGTCTTTTCTCTTGCCTACGCCGTGGTAAGAATTATCTTCTAAAACTTTAAAATTTCTAACTATTGCCATACTTTACTCCTTTACTTGATAGGTTTTGGGTTTTGAGCTAAATGAGGATGTTTATCGGTTTCATAAACCTTCAACCTTTTCAACATCCTATGACCAAGCCTATTTTTAGGCAACATCCTCTTTACCGCCAACATAATAACCTGGTTTGGATTTGTTTCCAACATAAACCCCAGCGATTTTTCTTTGAGACCTCCAGGATGATTTGTGTGGAACTGATAAACTTTGTCCCTTAGCTTATTACCTGTAGTTTTTACAAGCTTTGAGTTTATAACTATAACAAAATCCCCACAGTCCACATCTGGTTGATATATTGGTTTGTGCTTACCCCTTAAAATACTAGCACATTTTGCAGCTAGTCTTCCAAGCACCATATCCTTAGCGTCTATTATCCAATACTCTCTTTTAATATCCTGAGGTGTTGGCCTTATAGTTTTCACAGTATCCATATTGCCTCCATTCTATAAAACTTAATAGCCTATTATTATAGCATAACTATATAAAAAGTCAATAGATGCGTACGAGCTCATTAACATTGTTAACCACAAGTCTGCCACGCCCAACAAGTCTGCCACGATTACAAGTCAACAAGATTTACAAGTCTACACGCAATTCCTGCCACAAAAAAACTATACCGCATACTCATAGTGGCTCCAGAACGGTGTTTAAAAAGAGTACGGAAGATATCATGTTTCATATCCCTAGTTTCTAATTTATCTTGCACGATTAACGATGTAAGCGTTCTCTATTTCAAGAAGCCAATTTTGGGATAATATTTCGCTGTTTCTGAAGCTACTAATAGACACTTCTTCACCAACAATAGATCTAATATGCAATAAGTTTACGTCCAATACCACACTTTTGAAAAGCTCTATCCAAAACTAAATCAGATATATAACAGCAATAGCTAAAGTCAGTAAGTACTCGACATGCTTAGAATGGTATCTTTAAATATCTTCGAGTATTTGATTTATCTTGTCTTGCAAAATTGGTATATCTTGTCTTATAGTTTTCCAAACAATTGTATAATCAACGCCAAAGTATTCGTGTATTAGCATATCTCTCATTCCGGCTATTTCTTTCCATGGAATTTCAGGATATTTTTCTCTGAAGTCATTTGATAAGTTCTTAGCAGCCTCTCCTATTATTTCAAGGCTTCTTGCAAAAGCCCGAATATGCAAAGGATTTTGAGTAAAATCTTCAAAACTTAAATCTTTTGATTGTTCTAAGAGAAACTCACATTCTTGAAGCATATGTTCAAGATATACCCTCGTAGATTTCATATTAATAATGTATCTTTTATATATGGTTTGATATACGGGCTTATGCTACTCTCAGTTAAAAGATCAACTTTGCCATCCAAAATATTTTCTAACTCATATTTTAATCTTATAAACTCAATAAAGGAAGGAGTTTCCTCAAATTCTACTATAATATCGATGTCACTACCCTCTTTTTGTGTATTGCTTAAGTATGAACCAAAAATTTTTAGTTCCTTTACCTTATATTTATCCCTTAGAAAGTCTTTATATTCCCTAAGAGTAATCATAATATCTTGCAATGATTTCATATTTGCTTTCCTTTAGATAAAACTATACTTTTTATTGGCTTTACTAAAAGCTTGTTAGATACCATATATATTATTATACATCAAGCAAACAATAGAAAGTTTTTATACGAGTTTACAAACTTATATATATTATACCACCACCCTTTTCACCCTCTTGCCAATCCTACACATCAGTTCGTAAGGTATTGTCTTTACTATTTTAGAAGCCATGGAAAAGGTGTTTTGCTCGTTCACAAAATCTACGTAATCCCCTATTTTAATATTTACATCTTTGGGTAGTTCAAACATAGCCATATCCATTGTGATAGCACCTACTATCGGAAGCTTGTTTCCATTAAAATCAAAATACCATTTGTTGGCAAGAGGCTTAGGAATACCATCTGCATAGCCCATAGATACAACGCCTATTATAGCATCCTTTTGCAAAGTGTAAGTCCCGCCGTAGGATATTTTGTCTCCTTTTTTAAAAGCTTTTAACGATATTACTTTCGCCCTTAATCTATATATAGGTTTTATAGGCACTTCAAAGCTATCATAAGGCTTTTCTCCATATATAGCAAGCCCTATTCTAACAGATGTGGTAAAATCAAGTTCATACATAAGCCCAGCCGAGCTTTGAAGATGAATTTCTAAATCTTTTCTTTTTAGGCTTTTAAGAATATCTTTAAACTTATTGATTTGATAAAAGCTATAATCTTTGTCTAAGGGTGAAGCAAGGTGAGTAAGTATACCCTTTAGGTTGGGGTGAAAGGCTATATCCTCTGTTAAATCAAAAAGACCAAGCCTTCCCATGCCAGTATCAATTTTTACATGAAAGTCTATATTTTTATCCTTTATCATCTCAAATTGATAATCGCTTGAGATAACGGGTATTATATCATAATGAGTAATGATTTCGACATCCTCTTGACAGAGAATACCGCCCAACACAAGTATAGGTTTTTTAACCTTTGCTTCTCTTAACTCTACTGCCTCTTCAACACAAGCCACTGCAAAATATTTAACATAAGGACTATCATCAAGGACTTTTGAAACCTCAACACTCCCCATGCCATAGGCGTTTGCTTTTACCACAGCTATTATAGGTTTTTTAGCTTTTTTATAAATATTTTCTACATTGGATTTTATATTTTCTTTTAAAAGCTCCAAAACTATTCTCATTTTACTATTTTACACATTTTCACAAAGGCGTCTATACCAGCTTCAGATAACCCTTTACTTATAACAGCACCCTTACAAGCAACACCGCAGGCATCTATAAAAAGTTTTGCGCTTTTAGCGTTTGACTTAACAATCTTTGAAAGCTCGTTCTCAAAATCACCACAAGAGGAAAAATTGTGTTTTTGGCCAAACAAAGCACAAGATTTCAGAAACACTCCGTAAACATCACATCTATCAAGAGCAAAAGACAATCCAGCACTCAACAAGAAAACAATCAAAATTTTATTCATAGGCATACACGCTTATATTAAATTTGTTTGCGGTTTTCAAAAACTTTTCTTTATCTACTAAATACATCTTTCCCTTTTGAAGGGCTATAGCTCTAGCTTTAGCGTTTTTAGCAACATTAAGAGTATCTATGCCAACTGTTGGTACATCTACCCTAAAATCTTGATGGGTCCTAGCGGATTTTACTATTACAATATCTTTACCGGCTATTTCAAAAGCCCTAAGGATAGTTTTATCCGTTCCTTCCATAGCTTCCACTGCCACTACAGCTTTTTGTTTTACTACAACCGTTTGACCTATATCCATATCAGCAATTTTTTTAGCTATATCAATGCCAAATTTTATATCTTCTAAAACATCGTGACTTATCTCTACATCGTTTAAAAGCCCTTCTTTTTCTATGAGAAGCTCTTCAAGATAATCCCTTGGGTCTACAAAACTAAAACCTTCCTCTTCCATAAAAGCCATAAAAGCCCTTATAATACTAGACGGTTTTTTATCTTTTAACGATGTCAGTATAGAAATAGCCTTTATATCGTAATGCCTTGGGTCTAAACTCAACTTATGTTCAAATTTTCCAAGCATTACTATATCTTTTACGTTGTTTGATTTCAAAATCTCTACAAGCTTGGAAATTTTACCTATAGGAAGGTAAACATCGGCCTCTATGGAAGTTATATCTTTTGCACCCACTGTGAAAATATCGTTGCCCTTTTGCTTTGCATTTTTCCTAAAAACATTTGGAAGCTCTCCAGCACCAGCTATAAGGCCTATTTTCATTTTAAATATTATATCATTTACATATATAGAATGTTGTCCCCTCTTTCACCTCTACTTTTAAACTAAAGTTATGTATTTGAGCTATAGCTTTTACTATTGAAAGCCCAAGCCCTAGCCCTCTTTTGTCCTTAGAAACCCTATAAAAACGATCAAAAATAAAAGGAATGTCTTCTTTTGGGATACCAGGACCAAAATCCTTGACATAGATACAATCGCCCGTATATCCAAGCACAATATCTTTATCAGAATATTTTATAGCGTTTTCAAGCAAGTTTTTAACAGCTATTTTAAGATAATGAGGGTCCGCTATCCACGTATCTTGGCTTTTAACATCAAGTATTATATTCCTATTTTGAATGGAGAACTCATCTTTAAGCTGATTAAGAAGCGACACGACATCAACGTTTGTTTTAGATATAGGAATATTTGATTCTAATCTTGCCAAAGCCAGAAGGTCTTCTGTAAATTTGCTAAGCACATCAGTTTGTTTATAAACTTTTCTTAGCACATCAAATATCTCATCTTCCTGATAAACTCCAGTTAGGATAAACTCTATTTGAGCTTTTATATAGCTTATAGGTGTTTTAAATTCATGGGATACATCCGCTATGAAGTTTTTTTGGATTTTTATGGTGTTATTTAATTTTTCTACCATATTCTTAAAAGCCCTAAACATAATACCAAACTCATCCTTTGAACTGCTATCTGGTATATTGATATCGATATTACCAGCATATATTTCCTCAGATATCTTTGTTATGTCGTCAAGTTGTTTTAATATCTTGTTTAAAATAGCGTATATGCTAAGCACCGAAAATATTACAACACCTATGGTAAGAGTTAACAATATATAAACAAATCTTTTTATAACTTTGTTTATCTCTCTCAATCTTCCTATTACTACAAAATAAACATCTCTTGTTTTTTTAACTATGTAGGCGTAATCCTCGCCGTTTTCTTCAAAAGTGCCAATCGGTTTTTTCAAAAATTGATTTAAAATATTTTTGTTTAGAGCAATAGGCTTTTCAGAATCTTCAAAAGAACCAACACTTATAATATTACCATTGGAAGAAAGCACCACAGCCGTTATATTCTCAGAAGTAATGTCATCTATCATATCTTTAGCTTCTTTGGTAAGGTCGTTAGAATATATGGAGTAAAACTCAATAACCGGCTTTGCTTGATTGTTTAAATAAGTATACATATAGTTTATCAGGATTTTATGAAGAAAAAAAGATGTGCTTATAGCCACAAAGCCCATACTAATTATAACTAAAAAGCTAAAAAGCGTAATAAGTTTAAGTCTAAAACTAGATATATCTTTAAACCATAACATTAAATAGTTTGCTTCTCTTCTTTTATCTCATAACACTCTATTTCGTCCTTTACTTTTACATCGTTGTAATTTTCAAGTTTTATACCACATTCATAACCTCTGGCCACTTCAGACACATCTTCTTTGAATCTTTTCAAAGATTCTATCTTTCCATCGTATATCACAACGCCGTTTCTTATAAGTCTAGCCCTTTGATTTCTTACTATCTTACCATCTAATACATAGCACCCAGCTACGGTACCAGCCCCTTTCACCTTAAAAGTAGCTCTTACTTCTGCAAGACCAAGCACAACCTCTTTCTTAATAGGAGAAAGCATACCGCTTATAGCTTTTTTTACATCATCTAAAAGCTCATATATAATACCGTAAACTCTTATATCAACTTTTTCCCTCTCAGCAGCTTCTTTTGCCTTGGCATCTGGTCTAACGTTAAAGCCAAGAATTATGGCTTTAGCAGCCTTGGCAAGCATCACGTCCCCTTCCGTTATAGAACCAACGCCCTCATGAATCACCTTTATGCTTACTTCTGAGGTTTTTATATCTGAAAGAGATTTCTTAATAGCCTCTAAAGAGCCTATAGCGTCTGCTTTTACTATAAGCTTAAGCTCCTTCACCTCGCCTTCTTTGATCTTCTTAAATACATCGTCCAAAGATATACCAACATCTCTATTTTTTTCCTGTTCTCTTGCTAATTTTCTTATCTGGGCAAGTTCTTTGGCTTGTTTTTCTGAATCTACGACTTTCAATATATCGCCTGCTTCTGGTACTTCTTCAAAACCTATAATCTCAACCGCCATAGATGGCGTAGCTTGCTTTAGTCTATGGCCAAAACTGTCTACCATAGCACGTACTCTACCGTAAGTGGCACCTACTACAAATATATCCCCCACTTTTAGAGTACCTTCAGTAATAAGCACGGTGGCCACAGGACCTTTTTGTTTATCCAATTTAGACTCTATAACAGTGGCTTTTGCCTTTTTATCTGGATTGGCTTTTAAATCAAGCATATCTGCCACAAGCATTACCATCTCTAAAAGATCATCAATGCCCTGGCCAGTCTTGGCAGATACATCTACAAAAACGGTATCTCCACCCCACTCTTCTGGTATTATACCAACCTCTGATAACTCTCTTCTTACTCTAGAAGGGTCTGCTCCTGGTTTATCTATCTTGTTAACTGCAACCACTATTGGTACATTAAAAGCTTTAGCATGATTTATGGCTTCTATAGTCTGAGGCATAACCCCATCATCAGCCGCTACCACCAGAATAGCAACATCTGTTACCTGAGCACCCCTAGCCCTTAGACTAGTAAACGCTTCGTGCCCTGGTGTATCCAAAAACGTTATCATTCTACCGTCTTTGGTTTTTACCATCGAAGCCCCTATATGTTGGGTTATACCACCTTTTTCTTTGGCGGCTACGTTTGTTTTCCTAATTGTATCAAGAAGAGTAGTCTTACCGTGGTCTACGTGGCCCATCACTACCACAACAGGAGGGCGCGGTTTTAGCTTTGATGGGTCTTCTTCTATCTGCTCTTCCTCTTCTATCATCAACTCAGGTTTTTTGATTTCGGCAAGATATCCAAACTTTTCCGCTATTTTAACAGCCAAATTAGGGTCTATATTTTGATTTATAGTCACCAATATGCCTTCTTGAAATAGCTCTTTTATTACTTGATTTGGACTTACTCCTAAAAGCTCAGCAAAATCTCTTACCGATATAATCTCTGGTATCTCAATTATCTTTATTTCTTCCTCAGCTTTCTTTTCCTCTACAGGTTTAGATGTTTCTTTTTTAGGCTTTTGGGAAGTGGATTTCTCTTTTTTATCAAAATTTGAAATAATAGCTTCTTTTATTTGCTTTTCTAAAACCTCGGCCTTATTTTTTTGTTCCTCTTTAGGCTCTTCAGATACTTCTTTGAATGCTTTTTCCTCTTTAGCCTGTGGTTTTGAAAAAGTCTCCTCTACATTAGTAGGAATAACTTTAGGTTCTTCTTTAGGTTTGTAAGATGATTCGGCTTCCTCTTTCTCTTGCGTTGGCTGGCTTTTTTCATCAAGGGTTTTTTGTGAAACTTCTTTTATAGGTTCAGCGATCACAGGCTCTATTTTTTCAGATGTTGATTCTTGTTTTGGTTGTTCTTGTATTAAGTCTTTTTGATTTTGTAAAGGCTCTTCTTTTATTTCAGAAGGTTTTTCAATTTCTTCTTTTGGTTCTTCTTTTTTAGCAACAACTTCTGGCTTTTTATGAGTTTGGGGTGATTGTTGAGGCTTAGAAACTTTTTTAGGAGTAGACTTTTGGCTTTTAGTAGATTTAACAGACTCTTTTTCTACTTTAGAAAGCTCTTCTTCTGGGATAACTATTTCTGAAAGTTCGTAATATTCCAATAAAAAATCTTTGTCTTCTTCTTCTATATATTGAGTAATCTGAGATATGTTCTTACTACGCCACTCTTTCAATACGTTCTTAACATCATCTATCCTATCTTCTAAGCCGTAGGCTTCTATGAAATCCTTTAATCTTATTCCACTTTTTTTCTTTGACATACTATTATTATACCTGAAAACCTTTAAAATAATTAGAGTTTGTAAGATATATTAAATGGAGTCGACGGGACTTGAACCCGTGACCTCCGACATGCCATATCGGCGCTCTCCCAACTGAGCTACGACCCCTAAAAAAACAAAATATATTTTACATCAATTTTT
>JAGDWZ010000031.1 GCA_023269915.1 Hydrogenobaculum sp.
AGAGGCCTATTGTTATAAAGGATAAGAGTGGAAAGAGAAGGATGAGAGTTGGCATCTTTACCCCTTTAAGTCAATAATTTCGTTTACATTTTCAGCTTTTCTTAGCCTGAATAAAGATATTATTATCCCAAGACCCACCGCAGCTTCGGCTGCCGCTAAAGCTATAGTAAAAAGTGCAAATATTTGCCCATCTATTAGGCTGTTCATTTTATCTATTCCTACAAAAGCAATATTTACTGAGTTTAAAGCAAGCTCCAAAGACATAAGAATAGTGATGAGATTTTTTCTTACCATCATACCAAAAAGACCAATACCCAGCAGAATAAAAGCAAGCACAAAATACTGCTCTACATTCTGGACCAAAAATTTAGCTACCAAGCCTTCAATCATAGGTCTTCTCCTCTTTTCTACCAAGCAAAATGGCTCCTATCATGCTAATTAGTAAAAGTACCGACATAAGCTCAAAAGCCCAAAAATATGTGCTAAATAGTTTAATACCAATGGTTGATGCATTTCCATAGTTTTTTGTTATAGTTTCTATAATTTTATTTTTAGATAAAGATACGCCAGAAAGAGCTACAATAAAAGCTTCAACATACAAAATAGCCACAAAAGGAAGAACAGCAACACCGATGAGTCTATTATGCTGCTCGTTTTTGTGTAGCTTTCTCCACGGCACGGCAGTGATAATCAATATATAAAATACAGCTATTGCCACAACATAAACCATTAGTTGCAAAGCTCCCAAAAGTTCAGCACCAGCACTAAAAAATATGCCGCTTATAGCTATTAAAGCTCCTAAAAGCCACAAAACAACGTATATTGGATTTGAGGCACTAACAACACCCAAACCACATATTATGCTTATACTACCAAATAGATAAAACGCTATCTGACTAAGCATTTTCTACCCGTTTAAGATTTAATTTGTTTTCTCTCCAAAGAGCTTGTCTAGCATCATCGTCTATCCATATACGGTCTGGCTCATGCTCTCTTCTATCTTGCCAAGATTTACCTATAGCTTCAAGCTTTTCTAAGTTAAGAATAGAATCTTTCCTTGAAAATGACGCGGTTTCATGTATATCGCTTTGGAAAAGGCAATCCACTGGGCAAGCATCCACGCAAAGACCGCAAAACGTACAAAGCATCAAGTTCATATTGAAAACAGATACCACTTTTTTACCATTCTCAAGCTTTCCACCATCTATCTCAAACAAATCTGGTACAGGACAAGCTTTCTTACAAAGATAACACACAACGCATCTCGACTTACCTGGACGAGGCTCTATCTTCATTCTATCTACCCATTCATCAAACACTGGCTGAGGCTCTAAGCCGTTTACCGTCTTATGACCAAAAAATCCTCTAAATCTTTTAGGTGGGGTAAGCTTTTCATAAGGGTAATGGGTAGTGATAGTCTTTGTAAAAGCATGCCTTATGGTAATAGACATACCTTTTATAAAATCTAAAAATAGAATCGTCTCAAGAAAGTTTAACGGCTTTTCAAATACTTTCTTAATCATAACACTAACCTCTCAACAAAGGTGCTATAAAAGCTGTTATAAGTATGTTAAAAAGCGCCAACGGTAGCATTACCTTCCAAGCAATTGTAGTAATTTGATCTATCCTATACCTTGGCAAGGTCCAATGAAGCCAAAGCACAAGCAAAAACAATATAGTAACTTTTATTATAAACCAAATAAAACCAGACCATGGTCCCAAAAAGAAAAATGGGTCCACAAAACCAACAAATGGTATATTTATAGGGCTCCAACCGCCAAGGTAAAGCACCGTAAGTATAGAAGACAAAGAAAGGACTTCCACGTACCACTCTACCAAAGGAAACAAACCGAATTTCATACCACCGTATTCTACCGTAAAACCGGTCACAAGTTCTGCCTCAGCTTCCTGTATATCAAACGGTACTCTACCAGTTTCTGCTAAAAGCGCAAAGACAAACACTACAAAAGATATGGGTTGTAAGAATATATACCAAACTTTCTGATGTATTTGAGCCATTACTATATCGTAAGTAGAAAGGGATTTTGCGAGCATTATAGGTCCTAAGGCAGCAAAGGTAATAACCACTTCGTAAGATATAATGATACCAGCCTTTCTCAAAGCACCTATCAAAGCATATTTACTGTTAGATGCCCATCCAGACAACGCTACGCCGTATACTGCCAGCGAACCAAAAGCGAAAGCCATTATAATACCTATATTTACATCGGTAAGTATTGGTTTTATATCATAGCCAAAAACATGTATCTCAGGTCCGAAAGGCACCACCGCAAATACCAAAGAAGCTGGTACCAAAGCCATTACGATAGCCAAATTGTAAAGCAAAAAGTTTGCTGACGATGGCAATATATCTTCTTTAGTTAAAAGCTTAATACCATCTGCTAATGGTTGCAAAAGACCATGCCATCCAACTACCATAGGCCCCGGGCGTCTTTGTATGTGAGCGGCAACTTTTCTCTCTACAAGGGTAAGATAGGCACCTATGCCCAATATAATAGCAAGTATTACAACGACCTTTATAGCTATTATGATACCTAATGCCACTATACTCATCTATCTATCTCTCCTACAACAGGATCAAGGCTTGCCAATATAGTAACAGCATCTGCTACATATCTATTTTCCATAAGATGAGGATATACACAGAGATTATAAAAAGAGCCGGGTCTTATTTTTACCCTATAAGGCTTTAAACCACCTTTTGAATTTATATAAAACCCAAGTTCCCCTCTTGGATTTTCCCCAGAAGAGTATACTTCACCAGCAGGCACCTTCAAACCTATACCATCTAAAGTAAGCCTCAACTTTTTAGGGTCTTGAGACTCCGCCATAAAGGGTTCGTTTTTAGACATGGTTTTGAGCTTTTGGACACATTGCTCTATTATCCTAACGCTCTGCCTCATCTCCTCTACACGAACAAGATATCTATCATAGCAATCGCCGTTTTCTCCTAAAGGTACATCAAAATCCACCATGCCATAGGCATCATATGGTTCTAATTTTCTAATATCGTAAAATACCCCTGATCCCCTTGCCACAGCACCGGTAAGCCCGTAGAAAAATATGTCTTCTTTTGTTAACACCCCGACATCTTTGTTTCTCTTGAGCCATATCCTATTTCTGCTAAGAATTTTCTCCCAATCTTTTAACTCTTTTGGAAAGAATTTTATAAAAGATTCTATTACTTCCAAAGCCCCTTCTGGCAAGTCCATTCTCACACCACCTATTCTTGTGTACGAGATGGTTAGCCTTGCTCCGGTAATACCCTCTATTATATCCATTATTTTTTCTCTTTCCTTAAAAGCGTATAAAAATATAGTCAGAGCACCTAAATCAAGAGCGTAAGTCCCAAGCCAAAGAAGATGGGAGTTTATACGTTGAAGCTCTGACATCATAGTCCTTATGTATTTTGCTTTTAAAGGTACGATATCTTCTATACCAAGAAGCCTTTCTACCGCTACAGTCCAAGCTTGATTGCTGCAAAGAGCTGATATATAATCCATTCTATCTGTGTATACCAAAAATTGCTGATAAGGTTCATGCTCAGCTAACTTTTCTACACCCCTATGAAGCTGACCTAAGATGACATCTGTTTGCACCACACGTTCGCCTTCTAAGTCAAACAGAAACCACATTGTGCCGTGAGTACCTGGATGAAGCGGACCCCAATTCAACACCACTTGAGCCTTTTTCTTTATTCTGTTCTTTTCTGTGTACTCCAAATCTTTTAACGTCGGCACATAAGTATGGGTACGTCTATAGTTCATTGTACCAGTTAGATTATCACCAAACACTGTCTCGTTCAAAGAAGGAAGCTCCACGTTTTCATAACCTTGTAGCGGAAAATCTTTTCTCAAAGGAAAGTAGCTGTATGTATCCCACATAAAGGCTCTTACCAAATGCTCATGTCCTTCGTAATGGATACCAAACATATCATAGGTCTCTCTTTCAGCCCATTTGCCAGCAAACCAAAGCCTTTCTATGCTTGGTAAAGAATGTTCTGTTTTAGTTTTTACTACAATCCTCTCTTTTGTATCTACGTTGTACAGTATGTAAAAAGCTTCAAAACGATTTTGCGCTTCTAACGTATCTATCACAGAATGGTCTATAAAAAGCTTAAAGCCAAAGTCTTCTTTTATAGTCTTTAGTGTATTTATGAGCAATTCTTTTTGCACATAAACTATGGAAATAAGCTTATCTTTTTTAACTTCAACGTATGGAATCCTAAGCTTTATTTCATTTAAAGTCTTTTCACTTGCTTGCATTACAAACTCTCCAAATCAAACTGCCAGTCAAGAGCTTCCTTTTTCCAAGCATACACAAGACCTAACGTCAAAATCACAAGAAACAAAAATACCTCTATAAAACCAAAAACTCCAAGAAAATTGTATACTACAGCCCATGGAAATAAATAAGCCACTTCTATATCAAAAAGAAGCAGCAAAAGACCTAAAATATAATAACCTTGATGGAACGTCGTTTGAGCCGTATCATCATAAAGAGGCACACCACACTCGTAAGGATATGTTTTATATGGCTCCTTTTTCTTTGGTCCCAAAAGCCAGTTTAACGATATAAGTATAACGCTTAATCCAAGCATTACCGCCAACAAAGACAAGAGACCTATATAAGCCATACCTTCACCTCAAATTAGCTATTTTAAACAAAAATTCTGAAATATTGCTAATGCCATTCCACAATACAAAAGGAAACATGCCAAGTAAAAATGTAAACATCACCAAAAGACCAATGGATACGTTTTCTAATATATCATATTTTGGTCTAAAATGAATCTCAACATCTTTCATAAACATGAGAACCACAAGCCTTACATAATATCCTGTAGATATTGCAGTAGCCAAGATAAGGACAAAGCCAAGCCAATATATATCTTTTATAGCAAGACCCAAGAATACCAAGGCCTTTCCAACAAAACCAACTGTAGGCGGTATTCCCAACAGAGCAAACAAAAACATAGCAAAACTTATGCTTAAAAATCCGGTATTTCTATAAAGACCACCTATATTTTTTATTTGATTGTCCCACACTTCGCTTTGCTCCAAAACGCTCAACACTAAAAAGGCGCCAAGCCCCATAATGCTATAAACAAACACAAAGTATATAGCAGCTTTTAGTCCCATACTAGAATTAGACGAAAGAACAGATAGTATATAACCGCTGTGAGCTATAGAAGAGTAAGCTAAAAGTCTTTTTATATCACTTTGCACTAGGGCAAGGGCGTTACCAATGATCATAGTAACAGCCGCCAATATACTCACAGATATCATCCAAGACGAATAAAGATGCTGATTGACATAGGGCATCAATCTAAGAAGCGGTATGAAAAATGCAAGCTTGCCAGCGGATGCCATAAAACCAGTTATAGGAGTTGGAGCAGCGGTATAAGCATCTGGAAGCCAAAAGTGAAAAGGTATTATACCTATCTTAATGGCAAAAGCTAACAAAAACAATATCATACCAACTATAAGATAAACAGCGTTGGTATTGTTGTAAGAGGACATTATAGCTCTTATATCTAAAGATTTTGAAGCCGCATACATGAAAGCCGCACCGTAAAGAGCTATTATTATACTTATACCACCTATTATAAGATATTTATATGCACCTTCTTTTGATATAAAAGAACCTCTAAAAAGAGCTGTCATAATATAAAAGCTTATAGAAACCATCTCAAGAGACACGTATATCACTATTAAGTTGTAGGAAGATGAAAGCGTCATCATACCAAGTAAGCTTAAAAAGGTTATATAATATACCTCATAATAAAATGTGTTTTTTCTATTCATATAAGTATGTAAAAAGGGCAATACTAAAAGCGTTAGAACAATTTCAAATATTTTAGAGAACATACCAAGAGTATCTATGGTATAAGTACCTGAAAACACATCCTTAAAATAAACTCTACTGTAAGAAAAACTAAAAATAGAAACAGCTAAAAATATTATAGATATCCACAAAAAGATTCTTTTCTTGGTTTCTGAGCTTTTCATAACAATATCAAGTAAAAATAAAACAAACGCACCAAAAAAAACACTTAACTCAGGCATTAAATATTTAAACTCGTATAGGTTTGTAGAGCCTAGCAAAAGTCTAATGTCCATACATTACCTCTTAAAAATTCCGATTATATTAAGTAATTTTAGCAAAGAAGCATCGAATATACCAAAAAATAAAGACGGGAAAAGCCCTATCGTAAACATAAGAACCACCAAGCTAAGCATAACAGTCAACTTTATTCCCCTTATATCTGTAAATATCAAAAAAGAACCTTCCGTTTTACCTTCCAGAAACAGGTTTCTAAGAAAATAAAGCATGTATATAGCGCTAAAAAACGCACTCACCATCACAAGTAAAGCTAATGTTAAACTATGCTCTCTTGCCGATAGAATAGTTAAAAATTTACCCCAGAAGGAAGAACCGGCCGGTAAGCCCATAGCAGAAAATCCTGTGAGAGCTACTATAATAGAAAAAACAGGCATATAACGTACAGAACCGGCTATGGTTTTCGTATTAAAAGAGTGTAGTCTATTGTATATAAAACCGGCTATCATAAACAGCGCTGCGCTAGAAAAACCGTGGGCTATCATCTCAATGGTAGAAGCTCTAAAACCTTGAAAGTTAAGCATAAACATGGCCGCCACTATAAAACCCATATGGCTTACGGAAGAATAAGCTACAAAGCGCTTTACGTTGTTTTGAGCTATAGTCATCCAAGAAGCGTATATTATGGTAACTATACCGATCACAACCATAATTAACCAAAGATGTTTAGCAGCTTCTGGGAAAAGACCTATATTAAACCTTAAAAATGCATAAGAACCCATCTTCAAAAGAATGGCCGCCAATACCACAGAACCAGCAGTAGGAGCTTCTCCGTGAGCATCTGGAAGCCACGTATGAAACGGAACCAACGGTGTTTTCACAGCAAAAGCTATAAAAAATAACACAAATAAAAATATTTGTTCATTCAAAGGCAAATGTAAAGTTATCAAACTTGGATAAAAAGCGCTAAAATGCCCAGTTTGTTTGAAGCTATCTGCTGATAAAATCATTATACCGAAAAGCAAAAATAAACTAGAGATAAAAATATATATAAAAAACTTATAAGCTGAATAAAGTCTTAGTTTATATCCCCAAACACCTATGACAAAAATCATTGGTACCAAGGTAAGCTCATAAAAAACATAAAAAAGTACCAAATCCCAAGCGGTAAAAACACCTATTAGGAAAGTAGTAGTAAGTAAAAACATGGCATAATACTCTTTTAGTCTTGATTTTATTTGAATATCTTTAACGGACCAAGCTATCGCTAAAAACGATATAAAAGTAGAAAGTATGTAAAAAATTTCAGAAAGCCCGTCTACACCTACAGAGTAAGATATACCGAGTTCTCTTATAATAGGATAATTTTCGTAAAGATAAATATTGGATAAGTTAGAAAAATCAAGAAACTTTAAGGTATACAAAGATATTAAAAATGTTGCAAGAGACCCTATAAAAGCTAACGCTTTAGTAAATCTCTCTGGTAAAAATGCTATTAATAAAGTAGTAATTATAGGTACTAACATAGAAAAACTTATAAGTCCAGCGCCTTTTGTAACGTATTCCATTTACAACCTCATTCCCTTTATAATAAGACCTAATATCACCACAATACCAATAAGAACTACAAATATATACTGGTTTAAGTATCCGCTTTGAATAATCCTCATCTTTCTACCAAAAGAAAACGTCCATATAACCAGCTTATGAATTATGATATCTATAAATCTTATATCTATAAACTCCCATACAAATCTTACTAAAAGCATAAATAACTTAGCCACCCCATTCACAAACCCATCTATCAATATACGGTCTACTATCTTGTATATAA
>JAGDWZ010000017.1:0-1894 GCA_023269915.1 Hydrogenobaculum sp.
GTCATTCAAAAACTAAGGGAAATATCTCCTTTTGATAGGACAAACTGGGATAACTACGTAAAATCTAAAAAATAATTTTCATCTTCAAGATGGGCGGGGTATTGTCCTCGCCGACCTCTCATTTAGTTTTATGATACTAATTAAGTATAAATTTTCTTTATAATGCTATAATATATAGTTAAGAGTGGTTAAATGATTGATATAGTTAAGCTGAAAACTTTTATAACGGTAGCGGACTTGGGAAGTTTCTCAAAATCTTCAGATGTGCTTTACGTTACTCAGCCAGCTATAACTCAGCAAATAAAATCTTTGGAGAAAACCATAGGTTGTAAGCTTTTAAGAAGACAGGGTGGAAAAATAGTTTTAACAGAAGAAGGAGAAAGGCTTTATCAAAAGGCCAAGCTTCTTTTGGAAAGCTATGACAATCTAGTAAAGGAGATGTCCCAGCTTAAGAAGGATATAAAAGACACTCTTTATATAGGCTCTAGTCCCACTTTTGGCGAGTATAGGCTTCCAAGACTTATAGTGGATTTTCAGAAACTCTATCCAGGTATTACAGTGAAGCTTTATGTGGACACTTCCAAGAAGATAGAGGATAGCATAGTAAATGGACTTATAAACGTCGGCATCGTGGATAAAGAAGCGGATTCTAAAATAAACAGTGTGGAACTTTTTAGAGATGAGCTTGTTTTATGTGTTGGTAAAAATCACGAACTCGCTAAAAAAGATATTATAGAACCTGAAGACTTGTATACTATAGACTTGGTTATGAGAGAAGCTTACTCTTGCACGAGAAAAACAGTAAAAGAAACGTTAGAAGCTATGGGGTTAAATTTTGAGCTTTTAAACATTAAAATAGAGACAAATTCTATTAGATCTATTATAAACATAGTAAAGTCTGGATACGGAGCTTCCTTTTTCCCTAAAAACTCAGTACAGAAAGACATTGAAAACGGCGAACTTATACCTATAAAGATTAGAAACTTTAGCGCTTACAAGGTTTTCAACGTTATATACTATACAGATTTTAACAAGTCGGCGTTGGTGGATAAGTTTATAAAGTTTTTGCTAGCAAATAAAGAAGCTCTTGGAGAGGCGGTTGGCTTCCAATCTTAAAGACAGCATAGACGCAGTCATATTTGACGTAGATGGTGTCTTGATAGATGTAAGACCTTCTTATCACAAAGCTATATACGAAACTTTCAAATATTATACCAATAAAGATTTGACGAAAGAAGATTTTTTATTTGTAAAAAAAGAAGCTGGTATAAACAACGACTGGGAAAGTACGTCAGTTTTAATACTTATGGAATTTGGATATATAACCAAAGAAGAGGCTATAAACTATACTAAAAATCAAACATCTTTACAAAGGAAAATATTTGAAAACCCATACTTTAACTATCAAGAGCTTGTGGAAGTCTTTGAGGCTTTTTACAAAAAATTTAGAGAAAAAGAAAAGCTTCTTGTTGATAAAGATTTTTTAGAAAATGTTAAAAGAAGATACAAAACCGGTATAGTAACCGGAAGACCGCGAGAAGATTTGATGTTTTCTTTGAAACATTTTGATATCGAACATATGTTTGATTTTATAGTGGATGATGATTTTACAGAAGATAAAACCAAAAGAAAACCCAGCAAAGAAGCGTTAAAAGCTTGCGTAGATGCAATTTGTAAAAAAGGCGGGGTTTATATAGGAGATACCATAAGCGATATAATGATGGTAAAGCATTACAACGAAGCTTACAAACCGCTTATTTATTATATACACTGTGATTTTTACGGCAACGAAACAAACCAACTGCCCAAAGAATATATATATACCGTAGTAAAAACCCAAAAAGACTTGGAAAATGCACTTTTATGATTTTAGATTGTTGATATAACTAAGAAG
>JAGDWZ010000017.1:1994-7832 GCA_023269915.1 Hydrogenobaculum sp.
TCTATGCCAAAGAACTTCATCGAGCTTGATATTTTTGAAGAAAAGCTTTTTGGGTTTCTGCAAAATTTCCAATATGTGGAAACGTAGGATTTGGTGATGTTTTTTCTTGCAGAGCAGTACTTGTCAAAGCACTCCACCAGTTTAGAGTAAGGCATATATTTGTATAGGGTTTTTATTATAAATTTATCAAACCATTCTTTTATAAACTCCTCTTCATCTAAATAACAGTATTCTCTATAAAGGTTAAAAAACGACGCTTGGAACTCCGATAGCCTATTTTGATATATATAATCCACTATCTTTTCATGGAAACCCATTTTTGTCTTCAAAGATTTTGTCAATATCTATTATGATAAGTATACCGTTTTCCACCTGTGCAATATTTTTTACGTATTCGCTATATCTTCCTACCATAGGGTTTGGCTCTAAGTCGTCTTCTTTTACTTTTATAACACCGTAAATCTCATCTACTATTATGCCTATTTTCCCAAACCTTGTTTCTAATATTACTATCCTTTGAGACTCTCTAGTTTCATTTAACCCAAGCGTTTCTTTTAAAGACACTATAGCCATTATTTCACCGCGTATGTTTATAACCCCTCTTATATGGCTTTTAGAAAAGGGTACAGGTACTATATCTCTCATTTTTGTTATCTCTACCACTTTTGTAAGCGGTATACCCATAAGCTCACTTTCTAAATATATAGCCAAAAACTCCAGTATGTTTGCCTGAGCTTTTTTTCCTCTTTGCGCCACAGTGTTTTCTGCTTTTAATATATTTGCCATAAATACCTCCTTAATATTATATTAACATAAATTTTAAAAGCTAAAAATGTTGTTTATATTTTTAAAACTGAATTCTCTAAAAACATCCTTACCGATGGTTCTTTTGAGTTTATAAACTCTTCTTTTGTGCCTATAAATTTTTGTTCTCCTTTGTCTAGTACCATAATCCTATCGCTTATGCTAAGAGCGCTTATCATGTCGTGGGTTACTACAATAGATGTTATGCCTAGCCTAATTTTTAAGTCCAATATGAGTTTATCTATGATGCGGCTTGTGATAGGATCAAGACCAGAAGTAGGCTCATCGTAAATAATAATCTCTGGGTTTGTGGCGAGGGCTCTTGCCAAGCTTACCCTTTTTCTCATGCCGCCGGAAAGCTCTGATGGCATAAGGTACAGTATGGATTCGTCTAGATTTACCTCTTTTAGCTTTTCTATGGCTATTTTTATTATTTCATCTTTTGATTTGTTGGTATGTTCTAGATAATAAAATCCTACGTTTTCCCAAACTCTAAGGCTATCAAACAACGCTCCTTCTTGGAAGACGTAGCCCATTTTTATCCTAATTTTGTTTAACTCATCTTTGTCTAAATTTACTATGGACTTACCTTCTATTTCTATATCCCCTTCAGTGGGTTGCCAAAGTCCTATTATATGTTTTGTGATGGATGTTTTACCGCTTCCGCTTCCACCTATTATAGTAAATATCTCTTTTTTGTAAACATCAAAGGATATATTTTTTAATATAGTCCTATTGTTTATTACCTTTGTAAGATTTTTTACTTTTATCGCGATATCCATCTATTCAATGTGAAGAAAGTCTATAGCTTGAAGGCATCTTATAACTACGTTTTCAAAGTTTATATCCAACACATCCATTACGGCTTTTAGCTGTTCTTCTTCTGATAAGGCTTTGAAAGAATCTGATTTTATGCCTTTTTCGTGAAGAAGTACCGGTATAAAATGCCTTCCTAACACAAAGAAAAGATAGGATAGTTGATTTTCAGAGAGTTTTGGAAAGTTGTTAAAAGTATTCATGGTTTGCTCTACACCCCAGATAGCCCACTTTCTCACCTCTTCATCTTTTGTTCTTGATTCTATGCCACCTATAATGGCTGAAGCTATGGCTAGGGCTAATCTTTCGCTGGTATTTTTATTTACAAAGTCTTGCTTATAGTTTTGTATGTTTTTAGTAGCATCTTTGTACTTCTCGTACAAATCTATGTATTTTTGAAGCGGTTTTACTGGGTCTTCAAAGTAAGCCACAATCTTAACCTGGCATTTCTGCTCTTTGATAATCTTTGCACTCTATTTGAGAAACGTCAAAATTTGGTATTTTTTCCTCATATATATTGTGAAAACCGCATAGACTACAAGAAATTTCTACAAGGTATCCGTTTCTTTTGTGACCTATATCGTTTTTGCATATAGGACACTCACCTTCTTTGGCTCTAACACAATCTTCAACTTCTTCTTTTTGAAGACATTCCCATACCTTTTTGACATTTTTTATTGCATGCTGAAGCTCTTTGCTATTCCACTCAGCTCCGCAATCAAGACATCTGAATTCTTTGTAATTGCCTTCATCTATGAGCCTTATTATATTTTTAGAACCGCAATAGTTGTCCACACATACAGCGCCTACTTGTTTTTTGCTTAAAAGCTCTAAAATGCTTTTAAAATCCAGATCGTAATGTTTTGGTATTTTATCTGCTATGGTATATCCACAACAAAGACACGTAGCCTCTACCCTTGTGTAAGGCTCATCAAACTCGCATACTTTCAAAGCCACATGATAACAATAGGGACAAACTTCTAAATGAGTCAAGCAAATCATACTAATATAATAACATCTTTTGATTTAAAAACTATGTTTATTGTTTGAATGGTATGCTTATCCATAGCTCTTCAGCGGAATTTTCTTTTTTGAGCTCCACCTCTATGTTGTTTACATCAAATTGATAATACTTTGAGAATACCGCTATAAGGTCGTCTCTTAAAGAGTCTATAAAGTTTGGTGCCAAGCCCTTTCTTTCGTAAGCTAGCACCATTGTAAGGCGCTGTTTTGCAACGTCCTTGCTCTTGTTTTTGAAAAATATATCCAAAATACCCATTGTTACCTCCCGAAAAGCTTTGCTAAAAAGCCCTTGTCCTTGTTGTAGAGGTTAAGAGGTACATTTTCACCGGTTATCCTTCTTGCTATGTCCATTATAGCTTTGGATGCGTTGTAAGATTCGTCTAATACAATAGGCTCGCCTCTGTTTGTAAAGTCCACTAGCTTTTCTTCTTCTGGGACTACACCCAATATAGGTACTTTTAATACCTCTTCTATATCTTCCATAGAAAGCATTTCACCCTTTTTAACTTGATGCCATCTTATGCGGTTTATAACTATCTTATAGTCGTTTTTACCCATGCTTTCCATAAGGCCTATGGATCTATCTGCGTCCCTTACGGATGAGACTTCTGGATTTACCACCACGATTGCACTATCGGCAGGGCTTACGGCGTTTTTGAAACCTTGTTCTATACCAGCTGGGGAATCTATTATTATGTAGTTAAACTTTCCAGATTCTTTAAAATCTCCTATCAACTTGTTCCATTTGACTGGGTCTATGGCGTCTTTGTTTTTAGTTTGATTTGCTGGCAAAAGCCACAAAGGCAACCCTCTCTTATCTTTTACCAAAGCCTTCTCTGGGCTTACCCTTTGCTCGATGGCGTCTAAAACGTCATATACTATTCGGTTTTCAAGACCAAGTATCATGTCCAAATTTCTAAGGCCTATGTCAGCATCTATAACTAAAACCGATTTACCAAGTTTAGCAAGTGCTGTGCTTATATTGGCGGTCATGGTGGTTTTGCCAACCCCGCCTTTGCCTGAGGTTATTACAATAACCTTTGTATCGCTCATCTTATACCTCCTACTGGCTCTAATATTATGTTGTTATCTATGACGCGTGCTATTTCAGCTTCCTTTGGCTCTTCTTCATTTTCTCCTCTAATGGCTATGTAATGCCCTATCCTTAGCTGTTGAGGCATCATCTTTTTTGCTACAACTACAGAGCTATCATCTCCTATAGCCCCGGCGTGAGCATACCCTCTAAGGACTCCCATTACCACTATGTTTCCGGCGGCTATCACTTCTGCGCCCTCATTTACATCTCCAAGTATCAACACATCGCCGTTGTGCTCTATAGACTGGCCTGAGCGTAAATTTTTGTTTACTATTAAAAGCCTAGATACGTTTGTAGGTTTTTTGGTGTTTACGCTTTCTACGTTCATAGTTTTTATGCTTTTAACATCTTTTTCTTCTAAAAGTTTTTCTATCTGTTTTAAAGTTTCTTTGTCTATGCTATCGTCTACTTCTATGAGAAAGTAGCTGTTTGAGAACACGTTTGAGTTTATCTTCTCTTTTAATTCGTTTATTAGCCCTTCTTTTGTGCTATCTTTTAACGAGAGCGTCAAGCTCACCACAGGTAGTGTTATACCTTTTATCTTTATCATAAATAATATGATATCATATTTGTATGAATTTGGAAACTATTGCCAATATATTTGATTCAATATCTGGGGCTTACGATAAGTTTGTAGGTTTTATAAGCTTAGGTCAAAATAAAAAATGGCACGAGAGTATAGCCTACGAACTAAAACCGGGCAACATGCTTGATATTGGGACCGCAACAGGAGATGTGATTTTTAGGGCTTTTCTTAAAAACAAGATAAACAAAGCTTTTGGGCTAGACTTGTCTATAAAAATGCTTAAAATAGCCAAGGAAAAACTAAAAGGCAAACCTGCTTATCTATTTGTGGGCTCTGCAGAGTATATGCCTTTTAAAGATGGTGTTTTTGACAACGTATCTATGTCTTTGGTATTTAGACATATCATAAACAAAGATGACATGCTAAAAGAGATAAAAAGAGTACTGAAAAAAGGTGGTAGGTTTGTAATTCTTGATACTACAAAGTTTGTGGGTATGGACCTTTTTGCAAATCTTTCAAAGACTGCTTTAAAGCCATTGGGTATTGCCATATTTGGAACTAAAAACTGGGATTTTTTTATTCACTCTTTGGAAAACAGTCTATCCACCGAAGAGATACAATCTCTATGTGAATCTTACGGTTTTAGGCTTTTAAAGAAAAAACAGTTTATATTTGGTATGGTGGGGCTTTTGGTATTTGAAAAACTTTAAAAAGCGTTTATTATTTCTAAAAATGTATTTGGTTCTAAGCTAGCTCCTCCTACCAAAAGTCCATCTATATTTGGAGCGCTGAGAAAGTCTTTTGCATTTTGGGAATTTACGCTGCCACCGTAAAGCACTCTTACGTTTGCATCTTTTTTAAACAATTCTTTTAGCGTATCTTTTATAAAAGCGTGTACTCTTGAAGCGTCTTCAGGGTTTGCAGATTTGCCAGTACCTATTGCCCAGACTGGTTCGTAAGCTATTTCTAATTTATCGGCATAATCTTCTAGTCCTGCCAATGCAAGCTTTATTTGAGACTCTATAACGTTGAAAGTAAGCTGAGATTCTCTTTCTTCTAAGGTTTCTCCCACACAGAGCATAACTCTTAAGCCTTCTTCTAAAGAGGATATGACTTTTTTTCTTATAAGCTCATCAGACTCTTTAAATATGTGTCTTCTTTCAGAATGTCCTATTAGCACATAATCAGCTTTGCAAGATTTTATCATAACAGGCGATATCTCCCCAGTAAAAGCCCCCTTTTTTTCAAAATACACATTTTGAGCACCTACTTTTATGTTTGAATCTTCTAAAAGCCTAGAAACTTCACATAGGTACAAAAACGGTGGATATATAAGCACATCTTTTTTCTCAAAATCTATGTTTTTACCTTTTATCTCTTTTACATAAGAGATTGCCTCTTCGTAAGTTTTATGCATCTTCCAATTTGCCGCTATAATCTTTTTCATATAGATATTATATCATAACCTATTACGAGATCCTCTCCCAATAAAACCCCACCACATTCCTTTCACTTTTGCTAAACTCTATCCCTATAAGATATATATCTTTATAACTGCCCTTATACTTTTCAT
>JAGDWZ010000033.1 GCA_023269915.1 Hydrogenobaculum sp.
GCATCATGTATCTAATATAATTAAATATCTAACTGTATAATATGAGATATATTATTGCGTCACCTGGGAAAAGTTTTAATTTATACCCCTAGGAGGTATAGGTATGGAAAGCTGCAAAGTATATTTGTCCCAAGGGATGAGCCAGGAACTGATGAAAAGGCTCTCAAAAATTGAAGGTCAAGTTAGAGGCCTACAAAAAATGGTGGAGGAAAAAAGAGATTGCAACGAAATACTTGTCCAATTATCTGCCGCAAAATCAGCGTTAAATAGCGTAGCCATTTTACTTCTCGAAGGGCACTTTAACTCTTGTGTAAAACCAAGCATAGAATCTGGGGATATGCAAGCTGTTGAAGAGTTTATTAAAGCTATTAAACATTTGATAAAAGGAGGATGCTAGATGAAAGAATTTGTTTCAAGTGTTTTAAGTGCTATAGCTGCAATTACGGCGTCGCTTTGTTGTTTTATTCCTCTGTTGTTATCTATAGGGATTAGCACTTCTTCTTCGCTCATAAGCTCTATACATATTTTTGATCCTTATAGGATATACTTGCTTATAATTGGTTATATTGGAGCATCATATTCTATTTATAGGCTTTATATTAGAAAAAAGAATATAGATTGTGCTTGTGAAAAGTCATGGGTTGATAGATTTAGCGTTTATGCAACGTGGGTATCTGTTGTGTTCCTTGTGTTTGTCACATTCTATCCGCTGTTTAGGAAAATGCATTTTTAATGATATGTTTTATGATTAGACTAAAGATAACCAGTATGACATGTGAGCACTGTGCTCAAATTGTAAAAAAAGGCTGGAGAGCGTAGATAATGTAAGAAAAGCCGAAGTTTATTTTCCTCAAGGCTATGCAAATGTAGAAGGCGACGTATCTATCACAAACCTTATAGAAGCAGTTAAAAAAGCAGGCTATGGAGCTGAAGAGATTCCGTCTGTTGATGTTTATATTCCTAAGAAAGACATATACGACCTTTTTATATTGGGCAGTGGCTCTGCGGCATTTGCTGCTGGTATAAAGACTGCTGATATTGGAGCTAGGGTTTTGATTGTAGAAGACAACGTTATAGGAGGGACGTGCTTAGATAGAGGCTGCATACCTTCTAAATATTTAATAGAAGTTGCCAATACATTTTATACTCCAAGCAAAAATCCATTTCCTGGGGTTGAGTTAGCAGCTGGTAATTTAAACATAAGAGATATTATAGAAAAGAAAGAAGAGCTTTTAAAAGAGTTAAGGAAAGAAAAATATTGGAATGTCTTGGAAGCCTACCCTCAAATAGAATATAAAAATCTTAGGGGGAAATTTTTAGATAAAGGTGTAGCTTTAGTGGGAGAAGATAAAGTAAACTTTGGTAAAGCTATAATAGCCATCGGTTCAAAACCAGGAATCCCACCTGGAAAAGGTATTGAGAAGGTTAGATACTATACCAGCGATAGTATATTTGATATAGACCATTTACCTGGTCGTTTAATAATGATCGGTGGAGGGGCTATAGGATTAGAGCAGCTTGGGCAAGCGTTCCTTAGACTTGGTAGCGAAGTGACCATTGTAGAATCTTTTCAAGAGATAGCCATGTTGCAAGAGCCAGAAATAAGAACTAAACTTAAGGAAATTTTAGAAAAAGAAGGTATGAATATTTTAACAAGTGCCAAAGTTAATAACGTATGTGAAGAAAATGGCAAGTTAACTTTAGAGGTAGAGCACGAAGGAAAGAAAATAACAATTTACGGTACAGATTTACTGATAGCCACAGGGAGAGAACCGAATACAAAAGACATAGGTTTAGAAGCGATAAGCGTGATGACAAACACAAGAGGTTTTATACAAGCTAACGAATTTATGCAAACTACCAACAAAGATATCTATGCGGCAGGAGACTGTGTTGGAAAGATGATGCTTGTAACAGTAGCAGCTATGGAAGGGGGAATAGCAGCTGAAAACGCCTTATTAGGAAACAAGAAAAAAGCAGATTATCTTTCGGTCCCAAATGCAATATTTACGGACCCAGAAGTAGCTAAAGTAGGTATGGACGAAGTAGAAGCTAGAAAGCGAGGACTAGAAGTTGAGACCAGAGTGCTTGATTTCTCTAAAGTGCCTAGAGCAGCCATTAGCTTACAAACAGAAGGGTTAGTAAAGATGGTAGTAGAGAAAAATAGCGGAAAAATTATTGGGATCCACATACTTGCTCCTCATGGAGCTGAGATAATACATAAAGCTGCTATTCTTGTAAAATATGGATTTACTATAGATGATGTTGTGCAAATGGTAGACGTATATCCTACTCTTTCAGAATCTATAAAGTTGTGTGCTCAATCTTTTAAAAAAGATATAGCTAAGCTTTTATGTTGCGCTGAGTAAATTATATATGAGTTATATCAAAGATGGTGTGTGATTTTATCACTGAAAGCGAAAACTAAAAATTTTATATTAGCATTATCAACCTAAGGAGGTAGCAGCATGAAAAAGCTTATCTTAGCATCGATTATTTTTGCAAGCGTTGGCTTGGCATCTGCAAATGCAAAGACGCTTTATCAAGAACTTGGTGGATATGATGCTATATCCGCTGTAACCAAAACCTTGGCTACAAAGCTGTTGCAAGACCCAAAACTAGGTGTTTACTTTAAAGGTCTAAACACCCATCATAAAGAGGTGCTCATAAACAATCTCACTGACTTTCTCTACAACGTCACGGGGGTCCTTGTATATACACCGGTGAAAATATGGAGGAAGCTCATGCAGGTCTTGGCATAACAGATTCTGACTAGAATAGGTTTGTAAAGATAATAGAAGGTGTATTGAACGAGTATATAGTCCCACCGAAGCTTCAAAAGGAACTCTTAGAAAGACTTGTCCCTCTAAAACCTTATATAGTTCAAAAACAAAGTTATTAACCTGCAACCTTTATATTTTTTTTGCTACGCCAATTGGCGTAGCTTTTTAAGATAATCATCATTGAATATATTTAAATATAAAGCAACTTTAAAGCATGGAAACTTTTAGTATAAAAAATTTGTTTCCGTTTGCAAACAAAGATTTTCAGGAGGAGTTGTTAGTTAAGTTTTCTATATTGGTAAACTTAAAAAAAGGTACAATGGTAGGTTATCCTGGTGCTAGGTGTGATTTTCAACGGTGGTGGTGGAGGGTTATTTAAAAGTTTACGCAACGTTAAACAACGGCAAAGAGATTTTCCTTTATAGGATAGGTCCTGGCGAGACGTGTATGCTCACAAATCTAGCTATATATAAAAATAGGCCTTATCCAGCCTTTGCAGTTTGTGAAACAGATGTTATAGGTTTTACTATACCGTCCCATATAGCTAACGCTTGGTTTGAAAAATATTCTTATTGGAGGACCTTTGTGCTTGACACCATCGTAAAAAATGCCTATGAGTTATTTTACATATTAAATGAAATCATGTCCAAACCTCTAGACCAAAAATTGAGAGAGTACCTTATGAGTAACTCTCGGGATGGTGTAGTAAATTTAACCCACGAAGATATAGCAAGGGATTTAGGGACAGCTAGAGAGGTGGTTTCAAGGCTTTTAAAAGATATGGAAAGACAAGGACTATTGGAGCCAAAAAGAGGCAAAATATACATAAAGAGTAGCTTATTGTAAATTAAGAGAACTGCTTAAACCTTTTGTATAATTAAAGAATGAAAAAATATATAGCTCTGTTAATACTTTTGATGATAAATCAGGTGTTTGGAGAAGCTATAATAGAATCAAACTATCCACTCCAAAAAAATAACTTTTCTAAGGTTATAAATAAGGATAATTTGCAAAGAATGATAGGTATAATAAGAAATATAGATTATATAAAGGATGTAAAAGTTTTAGGCTTTAAAGAAAATAAACCGATTTTGTATATAGAAAGATATCCTATCATAGAACATGTAAAAATAAAGGGCAATCACTTTTATCACGCTATAGACCTAATCCCTATAGCAAATATAAGACCTGGTACACCTGTAAAGATATCTATAAAAGAAAAAGAGAAGCTTATAAAAGATTTCTTGGAGGAGTTTTATAAAAACAATGGTTTTTTAAAGGCGAAAGTAAAGGATAGTATAATTAAAACCAAGGATGGATATCTAAACGTATACGTAAATATAAAAGAAGGAGACTTATACTTTATAAGAGGGGTTTTTGTAAATGGCAAGAAGTTTGATGATGCTTCTATTCCCACAGGCGATATAGCAAATATAAACAACCTAAATAAAATATACAACATAGTAAGAAAGCACTTTGGTAAAGATGCGAGGGTTTTTGTTTATCAGGAAGGGCTAAAGACCATAATTACGAAGAAGCCTTTTAAAGCCATATTTGGCACACAAAAAATAAAGCACAACATATTTCATATAGTGGGCGTTTTTATAAACGATATTTCAAAGTTTTTAAATTACCCTATACCCTTTACAAAGGCGGCTTTAGGAGAAGGCGGTATAGTGGATGTTTATTACAAAGTGTATCAAAGGCCTTTAAACAAGATATATTTTGAGGGCAACAAGGCTTTTAATAGTAAAATCCTAAAAAAAGTAGCAAACATAAGCGAGATAGATATCTTTACGTTAGAAAAGGCAAAAGAAAATCTGTTAAAGTTTTATAAAAATATGGGATACCTTGATGCAAAGGTGCACTATAAAGTAAACAAAGAGTATACAAAAGCCACCTTTTACATAGACGAAGGAGAAAGGTATGGCTTAAAAAACATATTTTCTAACTCTAAAGCTTTGGAAGGTTTTATAAAAAAACACTATAAAGATAAGTATTTAAACATATTGGCTTTTAAAAAACTAATAAACATATATCACAAAAAATTAGAGAAAGAAGGTTATATATACGACTTTTCATACAAGTACACGATAGAAAAGCTTCCAAACCATGAAGCCAATGTGTATATAAATTTAAACAAAGGATATAAAATTATACTAGCAAAAATCCTTATAAAAGGCACAAAAAATAAACATATTTTAGATATTTTTAAAAGCTACAAAACCCCAAGAGAATACAAAGCAAAGGATATAGAAGATTTGTACAAAGATATTATCTTAACCGCAAAAAAATACGGTTATTTTGATGTAAAAGCAAAACCGGTAGCAAAAGTAAAAATCCTTGGTAAACATAGCTACGAATATATTTATACGTTTTATATAGACCTTGGTAAGAGATACGAGAACGGTAACACTGTGATATACGGATACAACCACACGTTAGAGCACAGCATACAATATATGGCTGCCTTGCCAAAATATTACTCTTTGGAAGATGAGAGAAGAGCCATAAAAAATTTGGAAGAAAGCTCTATATTTGAGGCTGTTAATATAGAGACATTCTTAAATAAGAAAACCAAAAAAGTAGATAGACTCATAGAACTTCAAGAGGGTAAAAGAGGGTTTTTTAGAATAAAAGCCGGATACAACACAGAGCAAAGGCTTGTATTGGACGGCGCTTTAACATGGGCAGACCTTTTTGGTACCCCCGCAATGGCTACTTTTAACTACGACATATCTAGCTTAAACACCACTTACAGGCTTGGTATCACTGATAAGTTTTTGTTCTCCAAAGATTATCTAGGAGACATCTTCTATCAAAGGGATTTTGAAATCCACAACAGCTACTATTTTGTATCAAAAGGAATAAACCTTGACATTGGAAGAAGATTTAGAAGATATTATACCTTTAGCATAGGTTACTCTAAGACCAGAGATTACGTATACAACGCCCCCATCCAAGACAACGGCTATTCAAATCAAGAGACAGTAAGCTTTAACCTTACAAGAGACTATAAAAATAAACCTACAAACCCCACCAAGCTTGAATATGACAACGTTACCTTTACTAAAAGCTTACAAACTGGTTATAACAGCTTTAATATAAATACGTATTACCTTATACATATAATAGACAAAATATTTTATAGTTTTAAATTTGGTTTTGGGGTAGAAAACGATGGTCTTATATATCAAAGGTTCTTCTTAGGTGGTCTTAAAGACATGATGGGCTACAACTTTGAAGATATCGGTTCCCCAGAAGGCGGAAAGTATTATGGCTTTTTAAGAAACGAGATAGACTTTCCCATTAAAAGCCCATTCAATTTAGCTATTTTTACAGACACCGGTAACGTGGCAAACAGTCTATCTGGCATTACGAAAAACTTAAAGCAGGATGTAGGAGTAGGTGTATTTGTATATACTCCAATAGGACCAGTGAGGTTTGATGTGGCAAAACCTATTACAAAGATACCAAATATAAACTCCTCTATCAAGTATTACATATCTATAGGATATTTTTACTAACGTCTATAAGAAGTATATTGCCCTCTTTTTCGGCTAAGGCTTTTAGGCTATTTGTAAAACCAGCTTTTGAAAATATAGCATAGTATTTTATCTTATAATCTTTTATATAATTTGCTTTTTGTTTTAAGTCCTTTAGAGTATCTATGCCAACGGGTTGGTTCCAGTATTTGCATTCTCCTATCAGGGCTTCTTTGTCTTTTATAGCCATTATATCTATTTCTACATCCTTATCCCAGTATCTTCCTACTTTTTGAGGGTTAAAAGGTATATTTAGATGGTTAAAAGATTCTAATATTATCTCTTCAAAAACAAAAGACGTATATATATGAAAATCAAGCTTTATCTTTTCCAGCACATAATCGTAATTTTCAATCTCTAAATAGCTTTTGTTTGGAAATACGTATCTAAACCAAAAATTAAAAAAATTGTCTTTTATATAGTAAAGTCCTTTCTTGCTTTTAATTGGGTTTTCTTCGGTAATAAGGACAACGCGTTTTATTATATCAAGTTCAATAAGCTTTTCCATAAAAGAAGTTAGATTGTTGGTTTTGATGTTTAACCTTGAGGCAATATTTCCTATTTTCCGTTCCCCTTGGGCTATAACCTGTAAGATTGAAAAATAAGTAAATGGCTCTTTTACCTCATCTTTTAATATGAAATTTGGTTCTTCATAAAGATAACTGTTTTTATAAAGTATTTTGCTTTTAATATTATCGTAGATATCTTTTGATTCATCAAAAAGCTCTATGTATCTTGGAACTCCCCTAGCACCGCGTAGAAGTCAACTAGTTTTGATATATCTTTCACACTAAAGAATTTTCTAAAATCCAAAAAACTAAGAGGTTTTAGATGTGTTTGAGAAGTTCTTCTACTGTAAAGAGGACTCTTGTAAGATAGCGTTGTTTTGTGCATAAGCCCAATCAAAGAACCGCACAATATCAGCATAACGTTTTTATCTTTTAACGTCTCATCCCATATGCTTTGAAACAAAGAGGGTAAGAATGATCCACTTCAGCCAAATACTGGAATTCGTCTATTACGATTATAAGCTTTTCATTTTTGATAGTGTTTGATATATATTGAAAAACCGCCTTTAAATCTTTTATAGACTTTATTATTTCATCTTTTAATACGTGTGATGCTAAATTCTTAAATTCTTCTAGCTGTATATTTATGTTTTGAAGGTTTGAAAGAAAGTAGATAGCTTTTTTGTTTTCAATAAACTTTTTTATAAGTGTTGTTTTGCCCGTTCGTCTTCTCCTATATATTATTACAAAAGAAGAGCCACTTTTTTGGTACTCCTCTTCTAAAGCTATCAATTCTTTTTCTCTATTGATAAACCTCAAAGCATACCTCCAAAGTTATAATCCAAATTATTATAATTTAAAAACGAATGTATAAGTTCAGTACATCGTGAATACTTACCACAAAAAATTATTACACATATCTACAACCTTACTCCAGAATTAGTTTCTTT
>JAGDWZ010000016.1 GCA_023269915.1 Hydrogenobaculum sp.
TTTTATAATAATATCAAAAGATATTACAAAAGACTCTAATACAAAGATAAGTAATACCAATTGTTTAAGTCTCGTTCCAAAAGGTAGTTGTGTAATATTATAACTCCTGACTGCCTTTTGGCTTTTTGAAATCAATGGGATATTAAAAATGAATTTCTCACTCAACGTATATAATATAATAAAATTAGGAGGTAATTGGTGAAATTAATATATTCTCTAAGAAGAAAACCTATACTATATATTTTTATCTATGTATATATAGTTTTGCTGCTTTTAAAAACAACATATGGTGATAAAATCAATATAGACGTAAAACTATCGCCTACAAGGCATTACAAGGCAAGGTACCACAAATATCATACTAAAAAATATCATAAACAGCATCATCATCACTATAAAAAAGAAAAAACTCATCACAAAGAAAGTAAAAAAACTCATCACGAAAAAAATAAAAAAACTGGGAACAACTCTAAAAAATTATCTAACACCATTAAAGAGAAAAATAATGGTTTTATTACAAAAACATTCACTTTCAAAGGTTTAAACATTCTTTCAGATGATTTAGTTTTAAAAGGCGTAAATCCAAGATATGATTTTTATATACCGACATTACCTCAAATGGTTTCTGGAAAAGTGTATCTCAATATACAAGCTTATCCTTATCTAAGAAAAGATAGCACTGTCACAATACTATTAAACAACGTTCCTTATGAAACCTTTAAGGCAGATAATATCCCACCAGAAATAGTCATTCCTATAAAAAAATCAAACAACAACTTTGCTAAAGTAAGTATTTTAGGAGATTTACATATAAGTGAAAATGTGTGTGTAGATGCTTTTTCTGAAAAATTATATTTAATAGTATCTAAAAACAGCAAGGTAGAGTTTAATTACAAAAAATCGGACAATATAAGAGGATTTCTCATAGATTATAACAACGACTATTGTATATACTCACCTACATTGATACCATTCATATATCAGATGTGTAAGGAGAACCCAATTCCTTGTAAAGTATATTACAATCAGAATATCAAGAATTGTAAAAAAATAGAGCCTTCAAGCGACAACAATCTAATTCTAAATAAAGATACGCTTTATGTACCAGTCGCTAAAACTACAAAAGCTTTTGAGAATGGGATATTTCCAAGCTACTTGTTTGGAGAAGCCGAACGTATAAATAAAGCTATAGTAGAAAACAAAACTGCAAAAACAGAGGTTTCTTTAAAAGACCTGGGGCTTAAAACCGTTACAATAGAAGGAGTCTCCAATTTAAATTACACAATACCAATTGATACCGCTAAGCTGGGAGGTATTCCAAAAAATCTTTATTTCAGGCTTTTAATAAAACACACACCGATAAATAAAAATGGCGGTGAAGAATTAAGGATATATTTAAATAACAATATGATTTCTGCTTATTCTATAAGAAATAATAAAAATAGTTTTGATGTGAAAATACCAACAGATGAACTAAGCTATGGCAAAAATTACTTAAATATAAACTTAGTTGATTTTGAGAATTCAAATTTTGAGAATTCAAGTGCATGTGGCGGCAACATACCTAGACTTGCTTTTACTATATTTGATAGTTCTTATTTTTATTGGGATAAGCTAAAAAACAAACCAAAAAGCATATCTGATTTCTTAAAAGATATGCATGGTAATGTAGCTTTTATAATAAAAGATGAGAATTTCTACCCTTTAGCCACCAAATTATCTACAGACTTAGCAGATTACGACAAAAATATATCTAGTATATCAATAAACCCAAAAAATTTATCAAAATACGATTTTGTGATAATATTTGAGAATCCTAAAGACACTTCTAACATGCCAATAGAACTAAACAAAGGAGATTTTGAAATATTTAATCCCCTTACCAAAAAGGTTATATTTTCATCAACCCCATCCGAGGCTTTTGCAGTGATGATGGTAAAGATGATAGACAATAAGCCAACGTTGGTATTTTCTTACTACAAAGATCCTTCCGGTATAAATAATATATTTAAATATCACTTTTCAGAGTTTTTTGGGCTAGATGGCAATACAGCTATAGCTACAAAAGATTTTATATCATCCTACGAAGTTGGCCAAAAGCTAAGAATAAAGTATAAGTACTCAAAAGGTTTAAGTTACTATTGGAATAAGTACAAACTCTGGATAATAATTTTACTCATTTTACCTATAACTATATTTTTAGCTTATACTTATGTAAAGCTAACAAGGAGGAAAACATGAAATCTCAGATAATACTTTTTTTATCTGTACCGTTTTTAGCTCTAGCCTCTTCTTGGGTTCAGCCAAAAGGCGGTATTTTCTTATCACCAAGCTATAATTACTATAATGCCAATGAGTATTATGACAACAACGGAAACAAAAAGCCTATGGGTTGTACCTTTAAAGAAAGCGAGTACCAGTTGTACGGAGAATATGGGCTTACAAATAAAACTACCGTTACTTTCAAAATACCTTACGATTATCTAAGCTGTGGAGGAAATTCAACTTCTGGTTTTGGAGATTTTGAGACAGGGTTTATAAGACAAATAAAAAAAGATGTAGACTACTCTTTTTCATACTACGGTACAGCTATAATTCCAACAGGATATTCAATAGACAAAAGTTTAAGGCTCGGATACGGAAGGTTTGGATTAGAAGGTGGAGGGTTGTTTGGATTTTCTGGAAAGTTTGGTTTTGTCGATTCTGGGATTGGCTATAGATATTATTTTGGATATCCATCTTCTCAAGTAAGATCTTATGCTACCGCCGGACTTAACATATACAAACATATTCAGCTTATAAGCACATTAAACCTACAGCTTGGTCTTGGCAATGGAAAACAAAAACAAGTAGGGCAAAACATACTATTGGAGCCAAATTATAAGTTAGCTCAGATATACATAGGTCCTCGCATCATTTTTGGGAATGTATCTTTTGTAGCTACTTATCAGTACGTCTTTTGGGGAGAAAATACAGGAGTAGGGAGAGGCTTAAACTTTAGTTTATGGTGGAATTTTTAGCTTTTAAAATAAAATATGAAAATAGGAGAGTTTCTTGTAAAAAAGAATCTGATAACAGAAGAGCAGCTTAAAGAAGCTCTTTATTATCAAGAAAAGTATGGCGGAAGGCTTGGATGGATTCTGGCATCCCTTGGATATATCAATAGGCTTGACTTGTTTAAAGCACTTGCAGAGCATTTTGGAATTGAATTTCTATATGATTTAGAACAAATTAAAAGCCTTATAGATAAAGATTTCCTTTTAAAATTCAACCCTTATGAACTTTCCCAATATGAAGTAATCCCAGCTAAAAATATAGACAACAAAATCATTCTTCTAACCTCAAATCCTGAAAGTTATAAGCTGGATAACTTTATAAAAAAATATTTCCCGAATAAAAATATTGAAAAAATAGTCATAACAGATTTAGACCTTATAAAAATTTTGGAAATCTATTTTAAAGAAAATTTTATAGATAGAGCGGTGCATGGATTGTTATACATGAGCCCACAATATTCTGCCTCTATGGTTTTTTCAAAAGGACAAGTGTTCTTTATGGGTTTATTCTTATACGCTTCCCTTTTGTGGATTTATAAAAATCCTATTTCTTACTTCACATTTATTATCCTTATAACTCAATTATTCTATCTATTTGCTATAGGCTTTAAATTTATAGTAAGCTTGGCAGGTACAAAATCAGAAATACAACAAACCGTAACAGACGATGAGGTAAAAGCTCTTAACGAAGAAAACCTTCCAGTTTATACAGTATTGGTGCCTGTCTATAAAGAACCAGAAGTTATTGGTATTTTGATAAACAGTCTGAAGAAGATAGATTACCCACAACATAAGTTGGACGTTATTCTTCTTTTGGAAGAAGATGATATCGAGACATACGAAGCTGCGAAAGCACAAAAGCCACCTATAAATTGGAGGTTTATGAAGGTACCGCCAAGCCTTCCAAAAACAAAACCAAAAGCCTGCAACTATGGACTTTTTTTTAGTAGAGGTAAATACCTTACAATTTACGACGCTGAAGATATGCCAGAATCGGATCAGCTAAAAAAGGTGGTGATAGCGTTTGGAAAAGCTGGAAACAATTATATATGTTTTCAAGCAGCACTCAACTATTTTAACAAAGATGAAAACTTTCTAACAAAAATGTTTACTTTAGAGTACTCTTATTGGTTTGACTATATGCTACCAGGCCTTTTCAACCTAAAGCTACCGATACCTCTTGGTGGAACTAGCAACCATTTTGATGTAGAAAAATTAAGAGAGATAGGAGCCTGGGATCCGTTTAACACCACAGAAGATGCCGACCTCGGTGTTAGAGCTGCTGGAAAAGGATATAAAGTAGGTGTTGTAAACTCCACCACTTACGAAGAGGCTAACGCAAAACTAAAAAATTGGATAAGACAACGTTCAAGGTGGATAAAGGGTTATATGCAAACATGGTTGGTGCACGCAAGAAACTCTAAAAATCTTTACAAAAGCGTTGGCTTGAGGGGATTCTTAGCTTTTCATCTTCTAATAGGTGGTACACCATTTACATTTTTAATGAATCCAATTATGTGGTCTATATTCTTATTTTGGCTTATAGCTCAAGCAAAGTCTATAGACGTATTGTTTCCTACTTTTGTTTTATATATATCTTTATTTAACCTGCTTTTTGGTAATTTTATAGGAGTTTATCTAAATATGCTCGCAGTATTTAGAAGAAAGTATTATGAACTTTTACCATACGCTTTCTTAAACCCAATATATTGGATGCTTCACTCTATAGCCTCTTATAAAGCCCTTTATGAGCTTTTTACGAAACCTTTTTATTGGCAGAAAACCCAACACGGTATCACAAAATTTAAACCGCCAGCTATATCAAATGCTTAGAGCGTTTATTATTTGCCTTATCTTTATTTCCATATTTTCATTGCTTTTTTCAATTGAACATTTAGCTTATGAACAAGGATATATATATAAAGGTATACTTTTTTACGCTGAGAAGGTGCTTTTAGCTGAGGAGGGAAATCCTCCTAGGTTAGAGAATATAGGCTTCGTGTATCCTCCTTTAGCCTTTTTGCCTTTTTTGTTTATAAAAAACTATAAAATAGTATCTCCTATCGTGTCCGCTTTTGTTATTAGTATTTTTTTTATATACTTGTCAAAACACTTAGAAAAAAAATCTTACCTTGTTGTTGGTTTTTTACTTCTTAACCCTCTTGTGCTATTCCTAGCTATTTATAGGTTTGAGATATTGTTATTTTATATTATCCTAACACTATCAATCAGCATGCTCATCATTCACATAGAAACTGGATATTCTTTCTATCTTTTCATTGGCGGTATATTGTTTGGACTTACTTTTTTCCTTGATTTTAGAAGCTTGTTTTTAATACCTTTTATTACGATAGCAATTTTTATAAGTGCAAAAGAAAAAGAATTTAGCCATCAACTTGCGCTTATTATAGTGAAGTTATCCCCGATAATATTTTTTGCATTGGCATGGGTATATTTAAACTGGATATTTACTGGTAGCCCTCTTACATTTGTAACAAGTCCTTACTCTTTCTTTAAGAGCGGTCCCATTGATACAAATATTCTCATAGCAAAAGGTAACTTTTTAAAAAGTTTATCATATACTATATCAAAACTATTAGCCGATATGCCAATAACACTTCCTTATTTTATAACACTGCTTTATATGAGAAAATACAGAATGTTTTATATACTACCCATGTTTATGTTATATCTATCTCCAATATTATTGGTGTTTTTATCTATCTACTTTGCGTCATTTTTTCCTGCATATTACCATGCGGTAATTTTTTTATTTTTTGCAATAGTTTTTCAAAAGTTTCTTTGTGAAAAGCCAACAAAAATGCTAGTAATATCTTTTTTGATATCTCTTGTTTTTAGCTGGATACTTCCTTTATATTCTAAAGAATTAAACGAAAAACATTTCACAAAGTTTCTTATTAGCGGTAAAATAGCCCAAAATATAAGAGATTATAAGGAAGTAGCAAATATACTAAAAAAAGAACAATGCAAAAAAACTCTTATAGACGATGCATCAGGTTTTCCTATAGTGGTGTTTGTAGGAAACCCAAGAATGTTTTACTTACCATATATGTATGAATACTACACAGTCTTGTCTTATCCAAAAGCCTACGCTGATTGTATAGTGGTTGACAAATCAAGCGATATCGATAAAATTTCTCAAAGGTTTCCAGAGGCGATCATTGGGCATATTAACGGTTATTATTTGTTATATGAAAACAAAAAATTTGCTATATTTAAAAGATAGTTATGAGAAGAAGAGATTTCTTAAAACTACTTTTTGGCGGTCTTAGCTTAACACTTTTTGGTTGTGGAGCAAATGCTGGAGGCAATAGTTCCAACAGTTCTCAACCATTTTCTTTACAAAAAGCCATAAAATTTGGCTTAGGACCAGACCCAGAGAGAATGATAGACGATTATGACCCCGCTGGTTATATGGTGCTCAATACTCTAACACCAAATATAGTATGTATGTGGATAAACGGTGCAGCTCTTTCAAATGGAAGCGTATATTCATCAAGTATGGAATATGTAAGAAATTGGGCTCAAGAAAAAAGATTTGCCGAATGGTCCCAAAAGGGCTATGAGCTTATGGTAATTACGTGGGAAAACTACGACGGACAAAACTCTACATTAGGTGGTCCTACTTACGGAAATTATCATATATCAAATCAATTCATACAAGATATGACAGAACTTCTTGGATACCTTAAAGCTCAATTTTCAAACCAACTTTACTTTGCCCTTGCCACAGAACAATCCACTTACACAGGATGCAGATACAACCACAACATATGCGGAAATCAACAAGAAGAAGAACAGTATTCAGACATAATAAACTCCACCACCGAAGAGTATTTTAGTCAACTAAGAACAAACTTACAAAAAGCAGCCTCCCTTATCGAGGCACAAATACCATCAGCTTATGTAGGTATGTCATTTGGAGGATGGCTTGTAAATTTTCAAAATGGTATAGATTTTATACATTACTTTGATAGTGTTATAAACGAAAGTACTGCAGTATTTTTCCAAAGCATGATAGGCGAGAAAGCTAGCGAGAACAATGGATATGGAAACCCTCAGCAAATAATGAAAAATTGCCAGTTTTATCAGAGTTATGGGAAACCAATAATACTATCCCACTACATGCCCTCTTCTTTAAGGGCCGATGTGGTAGCAGACGATATGCAAACTATATCAGCTCCTTCTTATTTAGAAAATCTAGATAATTACCTTTACGCTTTTTGCTTTATGGATTATGGTATATTAAAAGACAACCAATACAACTGTTTGACATATACTCAAAATTTTAGAAAAGAATTATATTAAATATCCAAATAATACCCTCTTTGATACTGATTTGGCATATCTATCTTTATATTTCTAGACATAGCCCATTTTATGGGAAGGTATGGCTCTT
>JAGDWZ010000041.1 GCA_023269915.1 Hydrogenobaculum sp.
TATCCTGAGATTTTAAATCTTTATACAAAAGCCAAAAATAACTATTGGATACCAGAAGAGTATGATCTTGCTAACGATAAACATGAGTTTTATGAAAAGCTAAACGATATAGAACGTCATTACATGCTTTACACCGTTGGGTTTTTCTCGTCGGCGGAAGGTTGGGTAGGACAAAATATATTGGAAATTTCAAAAAGATTGAGAAACACAGAAACTCGCATGTTTTTGGGTTATCAGTTGATGGAGGAGATGAAACATATAGACACTTTTAGATATATAATGGATGGACTTGATTTAAAACCAGGTGAAGTCTACGCAATGCATGAGAACGTTAAAGAGATAAAAAGAAAGGCAGATTTTGAAGTAAAACGTGCAATGAAATTATGTGAAGAGCCTACCGAAGAGAACCTTATAGAAGATATATTTGTTTATTATGCCATATTAGAAGGGTTGTTTTTCTTTAGCGGTTTTGTGACACCTTTAGCATTTGGAAGAAGAGGAGTGCTAAAAAATGTTGCTGCTTTGGTAAGGTGGATTTTAAAAGACGAAACCAGACATTTGGCTTTTGGTATGTATCTTTTGAATGAGCTTTTAAAAGATAAAAATAAAAACGATTACAAAGATAAGTTTAGAGCTCTCATGGAAGAGGCTGTAGATATAGAAACAGAATACGCAAGAGTAGCGATGCCAGAGAAGATAATAGGTTTGTCTTTTGAAACTTATACCGCTTATGTAAGGTATCTTGCGGATAGAAGAATGAGGTCTTTGGGGTACGATGCTATCTATGGACAAAAGAATCCAATGAAATGGCTCACAACTCAAACGGACTTACCAGACCTTACGAACTTCTTTGAGGCAAAAGTGGACTATTAAATGATAAGAAACCTTCTTACAAACATTTATATCACGTCTAGATTGCTTGTAAGCTTGGGAGCCATTGCAGCTGCTTTTTTTGTACCTTCTTTTCATGTAAGAGCTATTATAATTACACTCACATTTATATATTTTAGCTTGGCTATTTTATCTTACAACAAGTTGAAATTAGGTCATTATATAAATAAATATCTTGATATCTTTTACTTTGCAGGATATTTTTACTTCGCAAGCATATACACTTATCCGTTGTCCCTTGTCAGTATAGCTCTTTTCTCACCGAGACAGTCAAAGGTATCTTCTTTGCTGACGGCAGAGGCTTTGGCTTTTGACCTATATAAAGCTCATCAAAATATACCGTTTATGTTTTTCTTAGGCAGTTTACAGCTTGGAACACTTGTGGCTTCTATGTGTCCCGATATAGTGACGGCTTTAAAGAAAGAACATCACAAAATTGCAAACCTCAGGACAGCCTACAAGGACATGCTTAAGCACCTTAGCAATTGGGAAAAACATCAAATACAGTATCAAGAATCGAAGTTTGTATTAGAAAAAGCCTTGGAATCCAAGAGTTTAGAGCAATTTCTTGAAGCTGTTAAAAATAGATTTGATTTGATAGATATATCTATAGAAAGGGTTGAAAATATATTGCCTTATGAAGTCAAAAGAGACAATAAAGGTGGTTTTCTTCATATAAGCTTACCAAAAGATGGTTTTAGCCTTGTTTTTAGCGTAGAATTTTCAAATCCCATAGACCTTTACAACGATAACCTGATATTGACCCTTGAATATATGGCTGGAATATGTAGTTTATACTATATGGATAAGGCTTCTCAAAAGGCGGTGCTATGGGCAAATCACGAAGTAGCTTAGAAATTTTTTATGATAAAAAGACGTAAAACAAGGGAAATTACACTGGGGACTTTAAAAATAGGGGGAGAACATCCCATATTGGTTCAATCTATGACATCCACAAAAACTCATGATCTTGAAGCTACGTTATCTCAAATAGATAGGCTTATAAAAGCTGGTTGTGAGGCTATAAGAGTGGCGGTACCAGCTAAAGAAGATGCAGAGGCTTTAAAAGTAATAGTGAAATATTCGTCTGTACCCATAATAGCAGATATACATTTCGTACCTTATATGGCTTTTTTGGCTATGGAGGCTGGGGCTCACGGTATAAGGATTAACCCTGGCAATATAAACAAAAAAGAGATAGTAAGAGATATCGTTTTGGAGGCAAAAAGAAGAAATATATGCGTAAGGCTGGGTGTAAACTCTGGCTCTTTGGAAAAGCATCTTTTAGAAAAATATGGGTATCCGAGCGCTGAAGCTTTAGCAGAAAGCGCCTTAAACTGGTCTTCGTTTTTTGAGTCTTTGGGATTTTACAATTTTAAAGTGTCTATAAAAGGTTCTGATGTATTACAAAATACACTTGCCAACGAAATATTTGCGGAAAAAACCGATATACCTCTTCATATAGGTATCACAGAAGCTGGTATGGGCACTCAAGGTATGGTAAAATCCTCTGTGGGGCTTGGTATACTTCTTTATAAAGGTATAGGAGATACCATAAGAGTTTCTTTAACTGATGAGCCTGAAAAGGAAGTGGAAGTGGCCTATGAGATTCTAAAAAGCCTAGGCCTAAAGAAGAAGGGTATAGATATAGTCTCTTGTCCTACATGCGGCAGAATAGAAGTAAACTTGCCAAAAGTGGTCAAGCAAGTGCAAGAGGCTCTAAAAGATAAAGATTTGTCTATAAAGGTGGCTATAATGGGCTGTGCTGTGAATGCCATAGGGGAGGCTTCTCACGCGGATGTAGGTCTTGCTTGCATGAAAGGCGGAGCTCTTTTGTTTAAAGATGGTAAAATACTAAAAAAGGTTAGTGAAGAGAATATGGTGTCAGAGCTTTTAGAAACTATAGAAAAATATTATCAGGAGGTATAAAGATGACAGAAAATTTACAGGATAAAATCTTGGAGGATGCAAAAGAGAAGGGAATCGATGTGGTTATATATCTCACAAGAGGCAACAGGATAACTGGTAAAGTGTTAGACCAAGACAAGTATACGGTGCTCGTCAAATCAGATACCGGTACAAGTCTAATATATAAGCATGCTATAAGCACGGTAGTTATAGAAGAGGCATCTCAAAGTTGATAAAGGCCATATCTGTAGGATTGCAGCATAGAAATCAAACGAGAGAGCAGGTTTTAGAGTCTTTAGAGGAATTAGAGGGATTGATAGATGCTATAGGTGGTAAAAGCGTAGGATACCTTGTAAAACGCAAGGATTTTCCAGACGCTTCGACCCTTGTAGGTGGTTCTTACCTAAACCTTATAAAAGAGCTTGTAGAGGGTACTGGTTCAAACGCTGTTGTGTTTGATGAGTTTTTAACCCCTTCTCAGGTAAGAAATATAGAAGCTATTTTGGGAGTAGATGTTTTAGACAGGGCAAACGTAGTCTTTGAGATTTTCATGAGAAGAGCAAAAACCCAGCAGGCTAAACTCCAAATAGAGCTTGCAAAACTAACTTATGAACTTCCAAGGCTTTACGGTTTGGGAGCAAGGCTTTCAAGACAAAGTGGTAAAATGGGTACCAGAGGTCCCGGTGAACAGCTTGTAGAAATAAAAAGAAGGGCTATTCAAAAGCGTATTCACAAAATAAGAGAAGAGATAGAGCAAATAAAAAAGCACCACAAAGAACAAAGGAAAAACAGATTTAAAACAAACAATCTAAAAGTAGCGTTGGTGGGTTATACAAATGCAGGAAAATCCTCGTTGATGAAAGCCCTCACCAAAAAAGATGTTTTTATAAGCAATATGCTTTTTGCCACACTTGATACAAAAGTAGGCACAGGATTTGTGGACGGTGAAAAGATATTTATAACGGATACCGTAGGTTTTATAGACAGGCTCCCACCAGAACTTGTGGAATCTTTTAAAACTACCCTAGAAGAGGTAGTGCTTGCAGACCTTCTTCTTTTTGTAGTTGATATCTCAGATAAAAGATGGCTACACAAGATAAATACGGTAGAAAAGATATTGCAAGATATAGGTGCTCATGAAAAGCCTATACTTTATGTGTTTAACAAAATTGATAAAATAGTAAATAATAAAGAACAAATTGCTCTTTTTGAAAAAAGCTTTTTCTTTGAAAAGCCTTATATTTTAGTGTCTAGCGAGAGAGATTGGAACATCGACGCTTTGTTGGAGCGTATGAAATCATACTATAAATCTCATATTAACTTAACTTATACATATGCATAATTTAGAGTTTCAGCAAAGGACTATAGAGAGTATATTTTTAGAAGTGTTGGATGATTTGTCCAAAAAAGAAGTGCTTCTCATGATACTTTGCTATATTCAGCTTGTAAGAAGAGAAAATAGTTTTGAGGTACCTCTTTCTGATTTGGTAAGATGTTCTGAAAAGCCTCATAAACACATAAAAGGAGATTGGCGGGACATTATGATGGAGCTTGATATATTTTATATAACAGAGGATGATAGGCTCTACGAGGGAAAAGATATATTTAAGGTCCAAGATATTTCTCAGGCTTTTGTTAGTATAGCAAACGTATACAAACCAGATTTTAACAACATATCAAACCTAATAGCAAAATATTGGAATATAGTAAGTAGACTTTCTTCTTTTGGGGATGATACTCTATCTGAAAAAAAGGTTTCTACCGTGGTGCTTCTTTTCAACGAACAGCTTTACAAAGAATGTATACTTTACTCCAATATGCTACGAGAGAGAAGTTTTTCTTCTAAAGAGAAGACATTTTTTGATGGTATCATAGATGCTTGTTTTTCTATGGAATTTTACCAAAAAGACCTTTTGGATAGGGCAAAAGATTACGCAAAAAGCACTTCTGAAAAACTAAGCGTTGTGGAAAATTTCTACGGTCTAAACTTAAAAGATTTCATAAAAAAATTGGATTTATTTTTTAAAAAGCCTCAAAAACAAAAATCAAGAGAGATACCAAAGATACACACCATAAAGCATTATAAAAAACCAAATATCTTTTCAAGATTTTTTTTAAAGCTAAAAGCTTTTTTCGGGTTATAATAACTAAATGATCTACAAAGAATTTTTAGAAATGAAACTTTCAGAGATAGGAATTGGTACGTACTTGGGGGAACTAGATGAAACCACCGATAAAGCCTATGAAGAGGCAATAAAATTTGGTTATGAAAACGGTATAAATGTAGTAGACACCGCTCTAAACTACCGTTATATGAAAAGCGAGAGGGTTATAGGTAGAGTTTTAAAAGATATAAAAAGGGAAGAGCTTATAATATCCACAAAAGGTGGATATGTGCCATACGATATAGAAAGCGGTATTGATCCAAAGGATTACTTTTACGACATATTTGTATATCCTGGTATCATAGATGAGAAAAAGCTCACTCAAAACTGGCACTACATGGATAAAAAGTTTATAGATTGGTGTTTTAATAAAAGCCTACAAAACCTAAACACATCTTACATAGATGTATATTTTCTACACAACGTAGAAGAGCAGCTTCTTTACAAAGATAGAAAAGAGTTTTACGAAACCCTTCGCTCTTGTTTTGAGCTTTTAGAAGAAAAAGTAGCAAAAAAAGAACTAAGGTACTACGGAGTAGCCACTTGGAGCGGCTTTAGAATATCAAGGGCTTCAAAACAGCATCTAGATTTGCAAGAGATAGTTGATATAGCTAATTCTATCTCAAAAGACCATCATTTTAGATTTATACAGCTTCCTTACAACATAGGTATGTCTGAGGCTTTTACCGTAAAAAACCAAGTGATATCAAACGAATACAAAACTATTTTAGAAGCTGCCAAAGAGCTAAATATTTACGTCTACACCAGCGCTTCTATATACCAAGGGCAAGTGATAGGCAGAATACCAAAAGAACTAAAAGAATACTTTGGTCTTGAGAAAGATATACATGTGGCTTTGCAGTTTGTAAGAAGTGCGCCGGGAGTGGGTACTATGCTTGTAGGTACCAAAAACAAAGAACACCTAAAGGAAAACCTTGAAATAGAAGATGTACCACCTATGGATTTTGAAAAGTATATAAACTTGTTTAGTATGTACAGAAAGAATGCCTGAACTTAGGTATACCATACCTAGTCTTAGTGTTGAGGCTTTTAAAAAAGAGCTTGAAACAAGACTTATATCTAAAAAAGATATAGCATTTTCTTTAAAACAACTTTACGAGCTTATAAGCTCTGGCACAAATTTATACACAGCCATTGATATAGTGTCTGATTTACAGGATAAACCTATTTTAAAAGCTCTATACACCGATATAAAAAAAGATATAGAGATGGGAAAACCGCTTCATATAGCCTTTTCCAAAAAGCCCCTTCCAAGCATACTTTCAAATATGCTTTATGCTGCTGAGACCTCTGAAAACCTTGAGAATGTGTTTAAGACCGTGGGTGATTTTCTAGAAAGTATGGACAGCTACAAATCAAAGATTTTATCAAAAGCTGTTTACCCAAGCGTTGTGACGCTCTTTAGCATATTAGCGGTGTTTATATCTGTAAACTACGTTTTGCCCCGCATAGAGGAAGTCCTTAAAAGCTTCAACGCCAAATTACCAACCATTACCGTTTTTCTCATTTACTTTGCAAAGTTTATTACGATTTTGCTTTATGTAAGCCCAGTGCTTTTAATAATATTTATTTTCAAAGAAAAGTTTTTTTCAAAAGAAAAGATAGATGGGTTTTATCTTAAAATCCCCATACTTGGAAGCCTTATAACGTATTTTGAGCTTTCAAAGTTTTTATACGCTATGAGCCTTATGCTTGGTTCTAACTCATCTATTGGCATTTCTATAAGGGTTTCTTTGCAAACTGTGGAAAACAGCTTTATAAAACAAAAACTCTCCTCTATAGAGCAAGATATTTACAACGGCGTTAGTTTCTCAAGCACTCTTTCAAAAACTGGGCTTTTTAAAAAAAGCGTTTTATCTGTTATAAAAAACGGTGAATACGTAGGGGATTTAAGGCAAGCTTTGAGCACCTCTTACAAAATTTACGAACAGCTTTTGGATAAGACTATAAACCTTTTTGTGTCAAGTTTGGAGCCTTTAGCTACTTTGATAGTGGGGATTTTGGTAAGCGTTGTGGTGCTATCTATAATGCTTCCTATCGTTGATATAGCATCTTCTGTGCACTAACTCTCTAAATGCTTTAAAGCCCTTTTAAAATAATCAGGCATATCTATCTCAAAATCCATAGGTTTTT
>JAGDWZ010000035.1:0-39198 GCA_023269915.1 Hydrogenobaculum sp.
TTTGTAACAGCTAAGGTAGCTATGACAGATATATTCTTTAACTACTATATAGATGGTGAAAATGCAAATATATCTTTAGGCGCTCAAATAGTATCTCCAAACGGAGATTTAAAAGCTGCTACTGCGAAGAACAGTAATCAACTTAAATCCTTCACAGACTGGACACTTGCTTTAAGAACAGTATTTTAAGCTTTTAATAAAAATAGCATGCTTGGGAGGGAAGGTAGGAAGGAGCTTTTCATAGCTTTGTCCTTTGGCGGGTTTAAAGACCCGCTTTTTATACTTTTTAACCATGTTTTTGTATAGATATAAAAATATCACCCTTTACGTATATCTAAAAAAAGACAAGATTTTTTATATAAAGCCCTTTATATCAGAAGAAAAAGAAGATATACCAAAGGATATAAAGGCTATATTTGATGAATACTTTATAAATAAAAAAGATATAGAGTGCTTTGATATGTTTTACATGCCAGAAAGATATCAAGATATTTATAAATATCTCAAAGAAAACATAAAGTTTGGACAGGTAATAAGCTACAAGGAGCTTGGCGATAGACTGAATTTGCATCAAAGGAGTATAGCCACTGCCATGAAATCAAACCCGCTTCCCATATTTATACCTTGTCATAGAGTGGTGTTTAACGGCTTTTACAAAGATAAAAATCACATAGGTGGTTATAACGCTGGTGTGGATGTAAAAGCGTTTTTGTTAAGACACGAAAGCGTGTTGTAGATATTTTCTATATCTTCTAAAGATAGCTCTTCTGCTCTTTTAAGAGCATATCTATCTTCTATGTTGAGCTTTTGTTTTAGCATCTTTCTTTTGTTTGAGAAAAGCTTTTTCAAAAATTCCATGTAATCTTTCTTTGGAAAAGAGGGAGTTTTTTCTTTTTTGTTAAAAACTATCACAGAGGATGTAACCTTTGGTACAGGGTTAAAGAATCTACCTGGTACGCTAAAAGCGTAAGACACTTCAAAATATGTATTTGCATAAGCCCAAAGCCAGGATTTGTCTTTGGAGTTTGAGATAAGTCTCTCACCCACTTCTTTTTGAAGCATAAAAACCATTTTTGATATGTGTTCTTCTTGGTTTATCATGTTTATTAGTATGTTTGCATACATGTTGTAAGGAAGGTTTCCTATGATTTTTGCTTTTTCATAGGTTGCTAAATCAAGCCTTGAAGCGTCTATATTTATAATTTTTGCATCCTTGTATTTTTCTTCTAAAAGCCTATAAATATCTTTATCAAGCTCTACTAATATAAGCTCTTTTTTTGGCTTTTGGTATAAAAACTCTGTTAGAGCACCGAGGCCTGGTCCTATTTCTATAATTACATCATGTTCTTTTACATCTAAGAATTCTACTATAGCGTTTGCTATATTTTTTGATTTTAAGAAGTTTTGACCAAAAGATTTTTTAGGTTTTAACATTAAATATGTTGCAAAGGTATTGAAAGGGCTCTTCGAAAAGTTGATACTCTTGATGCTTTTGATATTTTAAAATGAGTTCAAGGGATTTTCTTATAAGTTCATAGGGTTTAAAGTCTTTGGAAAGTAAGTTTATAGATTGAAATCCGTTTATTGTGTGTATTACATCTTCTAAGATACCTTCCATTACCATATCAAACTTGTTTTCCTGGTAAAACATGCTTCTTTGCATATTGTTTTGGAGACTTTTAGCTAAAGCTATTATTTTTAACCATGTTTTCACCGTTTTTTCCCATTGGTCTTTGGGTAGATTTTGAAGCTCAATCGTTATATAGCTTATAAGATACTTTGCTACGTAGTCTGAGGCTGTTCTTTCGCTGATAAAGTCGTTAGACTGGTAAGTGCCTTCGTTTTTAATAAGGTCTGTTAGATCTTTTTTCACCGTTTTTGCTCTCAAAGGGCGGTGCTATTGTGAGCACCGCCATTAATTTTTATTTTAGCCTAATTTCTTTAGTTCTTTAGATGGTCTCCAAACAGCGGTGGTTCTTGCTGGTATTTTTATTTCTTGGCCAGTTTTTGGATTTCTACCAGTTCTGGCTTTTCTTGTGCTAACTGTGAATGTGCCAAAACCTGGTATGGTGGTTCTTTCTTTTTTCTTTAGGCTTTCCACCAATGCAGAAAATACAGCATTAACACATTTTTCAGCCTTTGCCTTTGTTATGTCGGCTTGCTGAGCCACATAACTAACTAATTCTGTTTTTGTCATGGTAAACCTCCTTTACGTGTTTTCAAATTACTATTATATCACTAAAAATCTTACTGTCAAGATATATGAAAGAAAAATAAAAAATATTTTTATAAGGGATGCTTATATTAGAATATCCATACTGGCGTTGAGCCATTTGGAGGAGTGTATGATAGCCCCAGAAGATATATAATCAGGTTTTGCTTTGGCATAATCTTCTATGTTTGATTTGTTTATTTCACCTGAAAGCTCTACTTTTATAGAAGCTTTTTTTCTTACAAGCTCTATAGCTTTTTTTGCATCTTCTACAGTGAAGTTGTCCAGTAATACAATATCTATATCAAGACCAAGAGCTTCTTCAAGCTGCTCAAAGTTGCTTACCTCCACTTCTATCTTGTAAGCTATAGACAGATGTTTTCTTATCTCTTTTACGGCTTTTGATATGCTACCGTATAAATTTATGTGGTTGTCTTTTATTAACACCATATCGTAAAGAGCAAACCTATGGTTAGTCCCAGCGCCGGTTCTAACGGCGTATTTTTCAAAAAATCTGTATCCGGGTGTGGTTTTCCTAGTATCAAGTAGTTTCACTCCAAAATCTTTTATCTTGTCTATCACAAATTTAGTTTCAGTGGCTATGCCAGACAAAGATTGTATGAGATTTAAAGCCACTCTTTCTCCTATAAGAAGAGCTTTTGCACTTCCGAAAAGCTCCATTATTGTATCTTGTTTGTTTACAAAATCCCCATCTTTGGCTTTTAATACTATATCTTTAACTCCTAAAAGCTCAAAAACTCTTTTTGCAAATATAAGACCGCTTACAACACCAGATTCTTTTACCTTTATAGTGCCTTTGGCATTTATATCATTGGGCAATGGCGAGGAGGTTATATCCTCCCAGCCGATATCCTCTTCCAAAAAGTTCTTCAACGCTTCATCTATTTTTAGCCAATTCATTAAAAATTTTAGGATTTTGCGTAGCTATGTAATCCTGGGAAGTATAAGTTTATAGCAAAGAAACATATAAGGATTGTGATAAAACCTATTACCACCATCCAAGCCACTTTGGGACCTTTCCACCCCATCATATAGCGAGCGTGTAGGTAAGCCCCGAAGAAAAGAAGTACTATCAAAGCCCAAACTTCTTTTGGGTCCCAAGACCAATAACCACCCCAAGCTTCGTCAGCCCAAGCAGCCCCAAGTATTATAGAAGCTGTCCATATAGGAAAGACTATAGCCACAGATTTGTAGGCTATCTCGTCAAGTATATCTTCTGGTGGTAGCTTAGCCTTTATAGAAGCTGGTGAATAGTATTTTATAAGGTAAAACACCGCTGCTGCAAAAGCCACTGTAAAACCAGCATAACCTAAGAATGCTGTTAAAACATGTATATAAAGCCAATAGCTTCTTAAAGACGGCATGAGAGGCTCTATATTTGGATCGGCTTTTAGCATGGCAAAAAGATATATACCGCTTATAAAGAAGCTTACTATGCTACCCATTAGCTTGTAACCATACTTTTGCTCTATGTAAAGATAAACAACACCCACTATAAAAGACCAAAAGGTGAGCGCTTCAAAAAGATCTGTCCATGGTGGGTGGAAAAGACCCATTTTATAACTATCCAACATTCTTGCTATCATAGCAGATAAGTTTAGCATCACGGCTAGACTCAAGCTTCCAGTGGACAACTTAGAAAAGAGATTGTTTCTTAAAATAACAAAAGCAAAATAAACAAAAAAGGATATAGTATAGGCAAAAAATGCAATTTTGTATAAGAAAAGATTGTTAAGCCCAGATAAGCCTAAAATCAAAGATATACCAACGCCCGCCAAAGCATACCATATGTAAGATGGTATATGAAAACTTTTTGAAGATTCTAGTTTAAGTTCTCGCATAAAAAACTCCTTGAGTTTAGGATACTTACAATTTTAAAGCTTTTTTGTGAAGTTTTCATGATTTTCCAAAAAGTATTTTACGTCTTCTATAATCCAATCTGGAGTTGATGCCCCTGCGCTTATACCTACAGTTTTAGCATTTTCCAACCAAGATAAATCTATCTCATCTTTGGTTTCTATGTGATAAGAGCGCTCGTTTAAAGATTTGCTTATTTCAAAAAGCCTTTTGGTGTTGCCGCTGTTTTTACCACCTATTATAATCATTACATCCACCATAGGAGCAAGTTCGTATATATCTGATTGGCGTTCCTCTGTAGCGTTGCAAATAGTATTTACAACCTTTAATTCTTTTGCTTTTCTTAAAAGCTTTAAAACTATATTTTCAAAAAATACTTCATTTTGAGTAGTTTGAGCTACTACGCCTATTTTATCTTCTTGTATGTCTTCCAAATCCTCAAGAGAATCTACTACTTTGTATCTGCCTTTTGCTTCTTCTAAATATCCTATAGTACCTTGTACTTCTGGATGGTCCTTTTCGCCTATCACCACTACAAAATAGCCTTCTTTTGCAAGCGATACCACAGCCTCGTGTACTGCTTTTACATAAGGACAAGTAGCGTCTACTACATTTGAGAAAGTGCTTCTAAGAAGTCTTTCCTTTTCTGGAGATATACCATGAGAGCGAACTATTACTGTGGCATCTTTATCTATGTTTATATCGTTTGCAGTTTTTATGCCTATATTAGATAGTCTATTAACTTCTTGAGGATTGTGAATAAGAGGTCCAAGCGTATAGACTTTTTCTTGTTGTTTGGCAGCTCTTTCTGCAAGGGTTATGGCCCTTTTTACGCCATAGCAAAAACCGGCATTTTTAGCTACTATTACTTTTGGCATAAGTTTAATGGTATTTAAAAATAAAGCATTTACAATGAAATTACTCATTATAATATATATCATTTGTTTAATATAAAAAATCAAAAAAATGTTCACTCATTGCAGATATTTGCATATATGTTGCATAAGAATATAAAAACCGTTAAAATATATTTATGGAAGCTAAAAAAATTTATAAACCTTTTCAAGCTTTAAGCCATCCTTTGGACATAGTTAAAAATTTCACACCAAACTGGTTTACACTGACGATGGGCACAGGTATAGTAGCCATAGACTTGCACAACTCCCCATACCACTTTCCTTATATGATACCCATAACAAAATTTATGTGGGAGCTAAATATAGTATTTTTTAGTATCATATCCATTCTTTTTATAGCAAGATGGGTATTTTTCTTTGAAGGAGCGAAAAAAATGCTTCATCACCCAGTACAGTCCATGTTCATAGGTGCTATACCTATGGGTTTTGCAACCATAGTAAACGGTTTTATACTATTTGATGGAAATCTTCATGCTCATTTAGACTACTATCTTTGGTGGATAGACGCGGTACTAGCTATAATAAGTGGATTTTTGGTGCCATTTTATATGTTTACAACCCATGAGCATAGCTTAGACAAGATGACTGGCGTATGGCTTTTACCAATTGTTCCGTCAGAGGTTGCAGCTGCTTCTGGTGGTTTTGTAGCTTCTCACGTTGATCAAATTCATGCTCAGTATATGATTTATACAAGCTACATACTATGGTCCTTGTCTGTCCCTCTTGCTATGAGTATATTGGTTATTTTGTTTTTTAGATTGGCAGTACATGGCTTGCCGCCGAAGGATATGGCAGTTTCCATATGGCTGGTGCTGGGACCTATTGGAACTGGTGCGTTGGCAATGTTTTTACTTGGTCAGGCTTCTTCTGGAGTGTTTTACGGTACAGAGTTTGAGCTTTTTTCAAGGATTTTCTTCAGAGTAGGTTTTATGATAGGTATGCTTTTGTGGGCTTACGGTCTATGGTGGTTTGTCATGGCTATAATGACTACGTTAAAATACCTAAAAGAAGGGTTACCCTTTAACATGGGTTGGTGGGGATTTACGTTCCCGCTTGGAGTGTTCACAGCAGCTACCATTCAAGTGTGGATTTTTACGGGATTTGAGTTTGTCAAGATACTATCAGGTATAGAAATAGTGATGTTAACTACTTTTTATACGATAGTTATGATAAGGACCATGCAAGGTGTATGGCATGGCTCGCTGTTTAGGGCTCCTTGCCTATCCACTGAGACGGGTCTGCCTATAGATAAAGATAAAATGTTAAATCCAAAAATCTAATTTATGGTATAATATTGGCTTAAAACGATTTTTGGAGGTCAAAAGTCATGAATATTCAGGAGTTAGAGAAGCTCTATACCCCTAAGAAAGAGTATCCAAAGTTTAAAGTAGGTGATACTATAAGGGTAAATTACAAAATAAAAGAAGGTGATAAAGAGAGGATACAGGGTTTTGAGGGTATCGTGATAAGGATAAAAAACAGAGGTCTCAACAAGATGTTTACCGTAAGAAAAGAGTCTTATGGTGTGGGTATAGAAAGGACGTTTCCTTACTACAGCCCAAATATAGACAGTATAAAGCTTGTAAAATATGGTAAGGTAAGAAGAGCAAAACTATACTTCTTAAGACAGCTAAAGGGTAAAACCGCCGCTCGTAAGATTAAAGAGATTAAACCATGGGAAAAAGAGGCTCACGAAAAGCTCAAACAAGAAACCAAATCCAAGAAATCCTAATCTACGAAGGACAGTTTTTAAAAAGAGGGCTTACGTTGGCTTGTGTAGATGAAGCTGGTAGGGGTGCTTTAGCGGGCCCGCTACTGGTGGGAGCTATCTTTGTAGATGATATAAATGCTTTTTTTCAAAAAGAATGCTCTTTTATAAGAGGGGATTCTAAAAAGCTGAAAGAAGAAGATAGGTTTCTGGCTTTTGATACCATAAAGAAGTATTTTAAATACAGCGTAGGCATAACCACCCATCAAGAGATAGACGATATTGGTATAGTAAAAGCTACAAAACTGGCTATGAAAAGAGCTTTAGAGAACCTTAAAAATTTTGATATAGTATTATCGGACTTTATAGATTTAGAAGATTACGATTGTATAGCGATTACGAAAGGAGATGAGAAGAGTTTTTGTATAAGGCTAGCTTCGTTGGTGGCAAAAGCCGTTAGAGACAAAATGATGATAGAGTATTCTTCTAAATATCCTTTTAGTTTTGACAAACATAAAGGTTATGGTACCAAAGAACACATAGACGAGATAAAAACATTTGGACTTTCTGATATTCATAGAAGAAGTTTTTGTTATAATATTTAGTTTAAGGAGGTTTTTATGAGAGTAAAAGGACGTTCTTCTAAAAAGTTTAGAAAAAAAGTGCTAAAGTTAGCAAAGGGCTATAGAGGTCAGAAAAGTAGAGTTTATAGAAAAGCCAAGGAAGCCGTAATAAGGGCTTTAAAATATCAATACAGGGACAGGCGTCAACGTAAAAGACAGTTTAGAGCGCTTTGGATAGCTCGTATAAATGCAGCTTGTAGAGCAAACGGCATGACTTACAGCAAATTTATAAACGGCCTTAAAAAAGCTGGTATAAATCTAAATAGAAAATCTCTCTCACAAATAGCCATATTAGACCCTCAGGCTTTTAAAGAGCTTATAGAAAAAGCCAAGCAGCATGTTGCCTAACAAAGATGATATTTTAAGGGAGCTAAACCAAGAGTTAGCTTCCGTTTCGTCTTTACAAGATTTGGAAAAATTAAAAGCTAGATATTTAGGCAAAACAGGTATTGTAAAAGAGCTTTCAAAAGCTATAAAAGATATACCACCAGAAGAAAGAAAATCTTACGGAAGCCTTGTAAACGAGATAAAGGATGCCGTAGAAGAAATATTTAAAGAAAAATTTTCTTATTTTAAAAGTTTAGAAGAAAGCAAAAAACTATCAAAAGATTTTATAGACCCTACTTTACCTATTACATCGCAATTGGGAAGCCTTCACCCCATTAGTCTAACGTTGGAAAGAATTTTGTCCATATTAAAGTCTATGGGCTTTTTGGAGCAAGAAGGCCCAGAGCTTGAAAAAGAAGAATACAACTTTGACATGCTAAACATACCAAAATATCATCCAGCCAGAGATATGCAAGATACATTTTACGTAAACAAAGAAGGTTATGTTTTGAGGACTCACACCTCTCCAATACAGATAAGAACCATGCTTTCAAACAAACCACCCATATATATTACAGCCCCCGGTAAAGTGTATAGAAAAGATGATGATCCTACCCACTCACCAATGTTTTTTCAAGTGGAAGGTTTGGCGGTGGATAAGCATATCAGCCTAAGACATCTAAAATACGTTTTGGATACGTTTTTAAATATATTTTTTGGTAAAAGCCTAAAAACAAGGTATAGAAGCTCTTACTTTCCATTTACAGAGCCATCTTTTGAAGTGGATATAGAGTGTGTGATGTGTGGAGGGGCTGGTTGTAGAGTGTGTAAGCAATCTGGCTGGCTTGAGGTGATGGGATGTGGTATGGTGCATCCAAACGTTTTGAAAAACTGTGATATAGATCCATCTTTATATACTGGTTTTGCCTTTGGGATGGGTGTAGAGCGTCTTGCCATGCTTTATTATGGTATAAGCAATATAAAACTTTTCTACGAGAATGATATAAGATTTTTAGCCCAGTTTGAAGAATAAAAATTTTTATGTTTTAATGGTAAAATAATTGTATGAAGTTAAAAAGAACAGCCCTTTTATCGTTGGGAGCTTTTATAGGTTTTACGCTTTTTTACATAGGCCTAAATCAATGGCAACATGAAAAAGAATCCACTGGTAAAATAAACATAGTGACTGCAACACCCATCCAAAATCAAGCCCAAAACGCTGTGTCAACCACTCAACCATCAGCTAATCAACCTCAAACATCCGCTCAGCCACCTACCCAAAACCAACCTCAAACTACCCAGGCACCTCAACCAAATCAGGCACCTCAACCAAATACCTCTCAACCCAGCACGACTTCTACAAATACAACACAAGTTGCACCCGTCAAACCAAACCCATCTCAAACGCCAAAAATATCTCAAAAACCAACTTCCTCTAAGACTATATCTCAGATAATAAAAAATAGCCAAGAAAAAGTACACCAAAATGTTTACAAAAATCAAAGCTTATTGTTTCAAATAGGAGCTTTTAAATCTCAGGTAGCTTTACAAAACGCTATATCAAAGGCAAGAGCCCTGGGATTTGAGCCAATTGTAACCCAGCAAAAAGGTTTTTATATCGTAAGAGTTAAGCTAAACAACTCTCAAGAGGGTTTAAAGCTTTTAACAGCTTTTCCCGGAGCTTTTAGAGTCCGTTGAATCTTCTTTTTATTACAAGCTTAATAATATTTGTAAGCTGGATAGTTCAGGGTATATCTGGATTTGGTGGCGGAGTTTTTATGCTTACGCTGCTTAGCTTGGTTATGAATATAAAATCTGCAGTGTTTACGTTTTCTTTTATTCAAGCCTTAGGACCTCTTAGCATTTTACTTGCTACTAAAATCTACAAACCAAATATAAGACTTATGCTTTACTTGTTGATAGGGTCTTTTTTGGGTATATTTTTAGGAACCAACATCTTAAAGGTTATAAATACGCCTTATATGGAAATATTTGCTGGAATTTTTTTCGTAAGCATAGGAGTTTTTGATGGTTTGGTCATTTTTAAGAAAGAAATTTTAAACATAGGCGCAAAAATAGAATTGCGACATGGGTTTTTGGTGGGTATTATGTCTGGTATATTTTCGGCTATAGTTGGTGTAGGTGGTCCACCAGTCGCCATATATCTAAGAAATATAGTAAAAGAGTTTGATGAGTATAGATATCTCATATCTCTTTATTTTGTTTTGATAGTTGGCATTAGGCTTTCTATGTACTATTTACTCCACGTTTTTTCACACGTAAGATACGATTATATAGCTTATTGGGGTATCTCGTCTTTGGCTGGTCTGTGGACTGGTAGATTGGTTAGTAGGTTTATAAATAAGCATTATCTTAATTTGAGTGTCCCTTTTCTTACTGTAATATGTGGTTTGTTGTTGATAGGTAAGGGTTATTTAAAGCTTTAATGTATTTATGCCTAATGTTATGGTTTTAGATATTTAATATGATATAATATTTATATGAACAAGAAATCTTCTTTGGAGCTCCAGTGGTTAGAAGAATTGTCCAAATTGGACAGCTTTGTCATCAAGACCCCGGTTCATAAGCAAGAATTTTGGACTGAATGGCAGGAAAAGTATTCCAAAGCAAGAATGGGACGCATAGCCTCTATAAGGATGTTGAGAAAGAAAGGATTGGATGGTGAGCAGATAAGAAACCTAAAAGACACTATAAACTTCTACGATAGCGTTTTGGATTATCTGAACGATTTTAAGAACATAGCTTTGAACATAAGAGGTTTTTTCTTTACCACAGATACTTTTGAAATAGACGACGAAGATATAGACTTAGATTTTTAAGTGGACATTCCTATCTTCTTAGTGGGGTTTATGTGTAGTGGCAAAACATCTGTAGGTAGTATATTATCTTCTAGATTGAATTTTAGCTTTATAGACGTAGATAAAGAGATAGAAAATAAACTCCAAATGAAAATAGAAGATATATTCTCTCAGAAAGGGGAACCGTTTTTTAGGGATTTTGAGTTAAAGATATTGAAAGATGTTTCAAGGCCAAAGAGTGTAATATCTACAGGTGGTGGGCTTGGTGCTAGAAAAGAGGCTATGGAGTTTATGAAAAAAGAAGGTTTTGTAGCTTTTTTAGATGTATCTTTTGAAGATTTTTACAACCGATGCAAAGATTTGCCAAATAGACCCCTTCTTAAAAAATCTTTGGAAGAGCTAAAAAGTTTATACGATAAAAGGTATAGCCTTTATAGTATGGCCCATAAGCGTTTTGATGCTTCTAAAAACCCAGACATCATAGCAGAGGATATAATAAGGCATTATGAGCAATTTAAAAGAGATATCAGAGCTTGTTAAGTTTGAGCACACAATATTTGCTTTGCCTTTTGGTATAAGTGCATTTTTGCTTTTGAGCCATGGTTTTGACCTTTGGAAGTTTTTACTTATCATAGTTGCCATGGTGCTTGTAAGAACAGATGCAATGACCATGAATAGACTATCAGATTTAGATTTAGATAAACTTAACCCCCGCACTAAAAATTGGCCTCATGCGAAGGGCACTGTATCGGAGTTTGAGTTAAAGCTTATCATATTTTTAACATCTTATCTTTTTATTTTGGTAAGTTTAATGTTAAACAAACTTGCATTTTTGCTGTCTCCATTGGTGCTTTTGTCTATTTATGTGTATCCAAAGGCGAAAAGATTTACCTATATGCCCCATATATTTTTAGGCTTGGTTTATTTTCTTATACCAATAGGTGTAGACGTGGCTTTAAACAGTCATATATCAAAAGAGGCCATAGTTTTAGGTCTTGCGATGGGATTTTGGGTAAGTGGGTTTGACATGCTTTACGCTCTTCAAGATTATGAATTTGATATAGAGCATGGCGTAAAATCAATAGCCGTTTGGCTTGGAAAAGAGAAAGCTATATATACCGCAAGGATATTTCATATAATAACGTTTTTGTGCCTTTTGTGGCTTCATTTTATAGACCATAGACTTGGATTTTTGTATCTTTTGGGACTTTTGGGGATAGCAGGATTTTTGGTGTACGAACATAAGCTTATAAAACCAGATGATTTGTCAAAATTAAACAAAGCATTTTTTACTGTAAATGGTTATATAAGCATAGTTTTTATGCTTCTTATAATGATTTCTTTATGGATTTCATAAAAAATGAAATAATAAAAGTAGCAAACCTTGTCTTCCAAGAGGGCCTTGTAAACGCCTTTGCTGGCAACATAAGCTATTCTTACAAGAACGATATGTATATTACAAAAAGAGGTTCTTTTTTTGGAGATTTAACAGAAAAAGATATAATAAAAGTAAATTTAAACAAACTACCTTCTTCGAAAGCCTCTTCTGAATTTTTTGTCCACAAAGCAATATATCTAAACACCAATAAAAAAGCTATACTTCATACACATCCAAAGTATACAGTTTTAGCATCTTTTTTCTGCGACAAGATTGAGCCTATAGACTCGGAAGGGAAGCTAGTTTTTGGATATGCACCTGTCTTAGAGGTAGACCCACCTTCTTCTTCTAAAGCTTTGGAAGAAGCTTTGTCTTTGACTCTTAAGCACCACAAGATAGTTATAGTAAAAACCCACGGTGTTTTTGCAGCCTCAGGTATTCTTATGGAAGCCTACGCTTATACTGGAGCTTTGGAACATTCTAGTTTTATGCTTTTAAAAGCCAAAAACATGATAAAATAAAATTAAGATGGATGAAATAAGTAGATTTTTAGATGTGGCAAAAAATGCCGCTTTAATAGGTGGAGAGGTGTTAAAAGAATACTTTGGGACTCTTAAAATATCAGATATAGAAGAAAAGTCTGAAAAAGATTTTGTTAGCTTTGTAGATAAAACATCCGAATCAAAAATAGTAGATTATATAAACTTTATTTTTAAAGACCATCAGATAGTAGGAGAAGAGGGGGCTTCAATAAACAATAGCCCATACAGATGGTATATAGACCCGCTAGATGGGACAAAAAACTACATAATGGGGTTTCCAATATTTGCTTGTTCTGTAGGGCTTGCCTACGAAGAGGAGCTCATAGCTGGAGCCGTTTATCTTCCTTACTTTGATAAACTTTATTTTGCGGCAAAAGGTTTAGGGGCTTTTAAAAATGGAAAACCCATAAGGGTTAGCAATAGACATATACTAAAACATTGCAACATATGCTACGGTTTTCCTTCTCGTTCAAAAAGAGATTTAAATACTTACCTACAAGCATCAAAAGAGCTTTTTATAGAAGCGGCTTCTATGAGGCGCCCTGGGGCTGCGGCTGTAGATATATGTTTTTTGGCAGAAGGTATATTTGATGGTCTCATGGAGTTTGAATTACATCCTTGGGATGTAGCGGGGGCTTTGATAGTGCTTTTGGAGGCTGGGGGGACTTACTCTTTATCAAATGGGTTAAAAAGCCCAACCGATGTGGTGGCGTCCAACGGAATCATACATGAGTGGATTTTAGATGTGGTACAAAAGAACGTAGGAGTTAACTATGAAGTATCTTGTAAGCGTTGATTTTTCGGATATCACAAATTTGGTAATAAGAAGTGCAAAAGTCTTTGCTACAAAGTTAAACGCAGATTTGGAACTTCTTCATGTGATAGCTCCATTTACATATCTTCCTTACCCAGAAGGGCTTTCTATAGACATAGTAGATATGGACATCATACAGAAAGCCGAGGAAAATGCAAAAAACTTAGCCTTAGAAAAGCTAAGCGCCTTAGCAGAATATCTTAAGCCTGTGAATACTACCTACAAAGTGATAGTGGATACACCTTTTGCTGAAATAATATCGAAAGAAGCCGAAGATAACAATATGGACGGTATATTTTTAGGAGGTCACAGCAAAAATCTTGTAGAAAAAATACTTGTGGGAAGCACTACGGAGGATGTGGTTAAAAATTCAAAAGCAAGCTCCATAGTGATAAAGTCGAAAGAGATAGAAAAGCTTGATAACTTGCTTATAGCTTATGATTTTACAAGTATATGCGATAAGATGCTTGATTTTATATTTGATACTTTTAAAAGCCTAAAACCACATATTACGCTTCTTCATATAGATAAGGGTATAAGTATAGAGATATCAAAGGATTTATCACAGACCATTGAGCAAAGTGTAAATGAAGCAAAATTAAAAAAGTTAGAAGATATAAAGAAAAGATTCTCACAAGTTTATAGCTTTTCTTACGAAATAATAAACGATAAAAACGTTGCTGGTGTATTGGAGAATTTTGCATCCAAGATAAATCCAGACATCGTTTTTATAGCTTCTAAAAGGCCTAAGCTTTTGGAAAGGATATTTGGAGGTGTTGAAGCACTTAGGATATTAAGGCACATCTCATACCCCCTTTATATATTTAAAGTAGAGGCTTGATATGTTTAGAAAAATAGTGTTGTCGTTCCTTCTAATGGGTGGTGTGGCTTTGGCAAATCCATATTTTGATTATGCCATGTGCCATTATTATATAGATAATCCTCAGAAGGCCTATCCTTATTGTTCAAAGGCTTTAAAAGAAATGCCCACACCAAGCGTTTTTGAAGATGTGATAAGCATGTATGTGAGGGCTCATTATCTGGAGGGGGCTATATACGTAGCAAAGCTTTATAAAGATAAATATCCAGATCTCAAAAGACCTTATATAGACTTATACACTCTTTATACTATGAATAAAAACCACGAAAAGGCAAAAGAAGTATTAGAGGAGGCTATCAAAAAATTCCCAAAGGATAATTTTTTTGCTATCAACCTTATAACTACGTATTTGCACGACGGAGAAATAGAAAAAGCCGAAGATATATTAAACAAGTTTTTGGCTTTTAAAAATGAGGGCGAAAAATACATATTTTACTATATAAGGGCTCGTATAGAACTTGCAGAGCAAGATAAAGAAAAAGCCATAGAGGATTTGAAAAAAGCTATAGAGCTAAAGCCAAATTTTGAAGAAGCCATAGATACGTTGGCTAACATATACGACCAAGAAGGAGACTATCAAAAGGAGCAAAAGCTCTACGAAGACATACTTAAGAAAGACCCCACCAACGTAAATGTATTAGAACGTCTTGGTAACCTATTCTTCAAACTTGGGCTTAGCTACAAAGCCTCTGATGTGTTTAAAAAACTTACGGAACTAAACAAAGGAAATCCAAACTATCAATATCAATACGCAGTGTCTTTGCTTCAAAGTATGAGATACAATAAGGCTATATCTGTTTTAGAACCTTTATACAAAAATCATCCCAACAACAAAGCTATAGCTTATCTTTATGGTCTAGCTTTAGAAGCTGCTCATAAGCCTGTGAAAGCTTTAAGTGTGTATAAAAAGCTTCTTAAAATAGATAGCAAAAACCCAAAACTTTACGAGAGGATAGCGGGTATTTTGATAGACGAGGGTAAATACAACGAAGCAATGCCATACATAGAGAAAGGTCTAAAGTTAAATCCACTTAGTTCAAAGCTCTATATCTTTAAAGCCATAATTGCTGCAAGTCATCGTCATTATATAATGGCAAAAGTTTACGCAGATCAATCTATAAAATTAAATCCACACGACTATAGGAGCTATTTTATAAGAGCTATGATAGAAGATAAGCTCCATCAGATAGACAACGAAATAAAAGATTTAAAAAAGGTGGTAGCGTTGAAACCAAACGATGCTGAAATGCTTAATTATTTAGGTTATACGATGCTCCTTTACAACAAGGATATAAAAGAAGGATTAGAGTATGTAAAAAAAGCTGTGAAATTATCTCCTAAAAACCCTTCTTATCTTGATAGTTTAGCCTATGGTTATTTCCTTTTACACGATTATAAAAAGGCTTTACAATACGAAGAAGAGGCTTATAAGCTAAATTCAAAGGATTCTGTGATAATAGAACACCTTGGTATGATAAAGCTTATGTTAGGGGATCGGAAAGAAGCTAAAAGGCTTTTGTTAGAAGCCTTGCATATAGTAAATAAAAATGGAGAAGAAGAGCCGGGTCAAAAGAAAAAAATTTTAGAGTTTTTAAAAGAGATAAAATAATATTATGAGGATATGGGATTTATCAAGTTTTATAAAGAGCGGTCCTCAAGAAAAGGTAATAAAAACTATCAAAGAAGATGCTCCTTCTTTTGAAGATACATTAAAATCGGAAGAGACTAAATCAAAATTTATACCTTTTACAAAGGATGGTTTCATGTCTGATAACTCTTCCTTGATAGAAATGTTTAAATTTTTTGATGTTGTGAGTCAATCTGAACAAGCTATGCCAAAAGAAACGACAAATCATGAACACAATCTAAAAGATCTTATTACCGGTGATACAAATAAAGCCGTAGGTTATAGTTTTGACAGTTTACCAAAAGATTTAAAAAACGAAATAGAGCAAGCGGTAGATAAGGCTTCTTCAAAATACCATGTTCCAAAAGAGCTTATATATGCCATCATAGACCAAGAGTCGTCTTTTAACCCTTATTCTGTAAACCACAACAAAGATGGAACCACGGATAGGGGGCTTATGCAGATAAACTATGACCACAACATAGATATTATGAAAGAGTTTAATATAAAAGATAAAAATCAACTATTTGATATAAACACCAACATAGAAGTGGGCACAGCTATATTGGCTAGAGATTTTCAAAAGTATGGCAATTGGCCTACTGCTATAAAAGCTTACAACGGTATAAAAGCCAACAACTGGGATTACGTAAAATCTGTCCTATCGAAGATAAAAAAGTATCAAAATATTACATAACACAAAAGCGGAAAAACTTCCGCTTGTCAACGGCTTATATTTTAAAGAGTTATTGATTTGGACAAATTTGCCTTGTCTCTTCCTTTACAAGATGCCCATTTTCATAATATTTGGTAGTGACTGTCTGACAGCCATTTTGGGCTTGTCCTTGTGGTATTGCCTGTACAGTTTGAGCTCCGTTTGAATACTGCACTGGTTGATTTTGGGTAGCTGCTTGTTGCGCAGCCTCATTTGCTATCTGACCAAGAGTACCACCTAATATAGCTCCCATTACACCACCTATTACACCACCACGCCATCTGTTTGATTGGTCTAGCATTACTCCTGCTGTTGTGCCAAGTATACCGCCTACCGCTGCGCCCTGTTGACCAGCCGGTGATAAGCTATATTGTCCTGTTTGTGCACAAGAGAAAAGCAAAGATGATACACAAACTAAACTTAACCATTTGCTATATTTAACTACTTGTTTAACATACATACTTTTTACCTCCATCGTTTTTAATATATTAAGCTATCTTGATTTAGCAATGATATAAATGCCGTGGGGGAGTAAAGCACTCCCCAACAGTGGTAAACTTGTGAATCGTGGTAAACTTGTGAATCGTGGTATACTTGTCATGGTATGTTGATAATATTTTATTATTTATGCTCCATCTTTTTCATGGGATGATGCCACATTTTTCTGTGTGGTCTACAGGCTCTTAGCTCTTTCCAGTTTTGGGCTTTTTCTACGCAAGCCTTGTGTTTTTGTAGGAAATCCATTCTCTTGTCAATCATGTGAAGGATGCGTGCTTTCACGTGCTCAAATTTTTCTTGAGATTTGGTTCCCTTAGAAGTGGTTGGTTGCGCCAATACAACCCCAGATAAAAATGCAACTCCTAACACTGCTTTTGCTAACCTCATATCAAGCCTCCTTAAAGTTGATATTTTAAATATAAGGCTAAGATGATGAAGATTGGATGAAAATGTTGACTTTGTAATCACATTTAGAACATTGATTATATTTTTGTTAAAATTAGTTTATAATAAAACTATGGAAGATATAAAGGCTATTGTAAAAAATGTTGTCAAAGATGGCTTTGAGTTTGAGATATATTTGAGCAAATCCAACAAGGTGAAGATAGACATAGAGGATAAGGTTGTAGATAGAATAGAAGCTTCTAACGAGCAAGGCTTAGGGATAAGGGTTATAAAAGATGGTAAAATGGGTTTTTCTTATACTACAAAACTTACAAAAAAGGATATAGAAAATTGCACTAAAATGGCTATGGATATTGCTCTTTCTCAGGATAAAGAAGATGTGTTTGAGCTTTTAAAAGAACAAAAAGAAAATAAAAATTCCATAGAACTATTTGACAAAGAAGGTTTATCAAAGGCTAAAGAGGAAAAGATTAAGAAACTTATAGACATGGAAGATAAAATAAAAGCCTATGATCCTCGTATATCTTTGGTGAGAGACTTATCTTATACAGAGTCCATATACTCGTACGTTATGGAGAACTCTTACGGAGTAAAAGTAGAAGAGACGCTTAGTGGTTTTTTTGTTATGGGGTGTGCTATAGCAAAAGATAGCCAAGATACCTCGTCAGGATGCTCTTATATGGCAAGTAGATTTTTAGAAGATATTAATTTTGATTTAATATCGAAAGATATAGCTATAAACACCATTAGTCTTTTAAATCCTAAAAGCTTTGAAACAAGATCGTTGCCAGTTGTATTTTCGCCGGATAGCATGGTATCTTTGTTGAGGGCTTTTTCTAGTATATTTTTGGGGGATTCTCTTATAAAAAATAAAACAATGCTAAAAGATAAACTGCAAGAGCAAATAGCCAGTGAAGATATAACTATCATAGACGATGGGACTATAAATAGGGCTATTGGAAGCTCTTGTTTTGATGCAGATGGAAATCCTACTCAGAAAAATGTTGTGGTGGAAAATGGTATTTTTAAAACATTCTTGCACAATATATATACGGCAAAGAAATCTAATCAGGAGCCTACTTCAAACAGTGTAAGGGCTGGTTATAAATCCATACCTCAAACGGGCGTTCATAATTTTTATTTAGCTCCAAAGGAACATTCTTTGGATACTCTTCTTGGTGCTTACGAAGAGTGTGTTTACATTACAGAGCTTATGGGGCTTCACATGGCAGACCCTATATCTGGTAATTTTTCTTTGGGTGCCTCTGGGATTTTTTATAAAAACGCTAAACCTATGTATCCTATAAGAGCTGTTACCGTGGCATCAAACTTTTTAGAGCTTTTGAAAAAGGTAAAATTGGTGGGAAACGATTTCAGGTTTTTTGGTCATGTAGGTTCTCCTTCTGTGTTGGTAGAAAATATAACGATAGGTGGGGTGTAGTATGAACCTTTTTACATCGCTTTTTGCCATGTTTTGTGCGATATTTTTCATAGTGGGAAGTTTTTACATAGCATCTGATTATTATTATTATACAAAGGAAGAGCATATATCAAAAGATATGGCTATGGCTCTTTATAGCATAAAATCAAATTCAAATCAGATAGTGCTACCTTATGGAGAGGACATGGTTGTGGTGGTAAAAACCCCAAATAGAGTTATAAAATCCACAAATCTCATAAACCATCCTATAGACCAAAATTTGTTTCATGGTGCTACCGAGAAGATAGGCAACGATACTATAATAGTGGGTATAAAGATCAGCAGCTTTGGGGATATAATGACAGAGCTTTTTAGAACGCCAATAGCCGTTGGTATGTTTTTAATAGGGCTTATGATTGCCACGTGGATAGTGTGGAGTCTTAGGAAAACGTTTGTGGACTATTTGGATGAGGAGCTTATAGAGAGGCTAAAAGCTCTAAGGCTTACTATAGCTACTGCTAAGATAATACCTCAGGAAAGCTCAGAGGAAGCAAAAAGGATAATAGATATAATACTAAGCTATGCTAAAGAACGCTCCAAGGAGAGCAAAACATGAAGATTTTGGTATCTTCCTTTGACAAGCTTTTGATAGAGAAGCTACAACATCTTCTTTTGGGAGAGAGTGTCGTTTTTGTAAAGAACGGCGAAGAAGCCATAAGAAATGCTCCAAAAGATATAGATATAATTATATACGATGCGGTTTCAGGGATAGTCTCAGAAAACGATTTAAATTCTTTGTTTGAAAAAGCCTATAAAGGTGCAAAATATATAATACTTATGGATGAACTTTTCCCAATAGACCCAGACAATCTAAGGATGCCCAGCAAGATAGTGATTTCAAGAGATAGAGAGTTATCGGTGCTGCCGGAGCTTTTAAAAAAATATAAAGAGCTTATAACAAAAGAACATAACGTAAGCTCATCTAAGAATGAATACAGAGCCCAATACTCTACAAAAACTCAAGAAGCACATACTGGTATCGAAATCTCTGTTGTATCAAAAGATAATGAGCTTTTGGACATTATAAAAAACGCCTTAGAAGATGTGGCTTACATAAAGATATTTTCACCGGAATATACCAACAAAGAAGAGATACTAAATGCTGATATTATAATATACGATACTACCGAGGGCGTTAGTGCTGCAAAAGAGCTAATAAGCATATATCAAGGTTCAGATATTCCGGTCGTTATCATATTGGACGATATGTTTCCTATAGACATAAGCCGTATTCCGATCCAGAAAAAGATAGGTATCATAAAAACCGAAGTAAAAACTACCCTAAAGCCAATGATTTTAAAGCTTATATCTGATTATAATATTACATCAAGGAAGGCAAAAAAAGGACTAGATAAAATATCGGAGGTTTTAGCTATGGATTCTTCAAAAAGCCACTTAAAAGATATAATAGTAGATGTACTAAAAGAAGAGATAAGAAGCACAGTAAGAGAGTCGTTGTCTGGCATAGATTTTAAAGAGCTTGCAAAAAATGCTATACAATCTCAGATAGCAACAGAAGATATAAAAACCCTAATGCTAAACAGCGTAAACGAGATAGTAAACAATATGAGAAACGAGATCATGAACATCGCCACCAAAGAAATAGAAACCGCCATAAAAGAGGAAGACATAAAAGCTATTATAAGAGAAATCACTACCACTATACTAAAAGAACGCATTGAAAGTCTTTTGGCTTAAAGATGAAAAGGCTTATATTGGCAGAAAAACCGTCGGTAGCAAAAGATATAGCATCTGCTTTATGTAAAAGCCTAGACAAAGACGCAAGTAAAAAGGGGTATTTTGAATGTAAAGATAAAAATCTATACATCACTTGGGCTATAGGACATTTGGTAGAGATAGATGATGAAATAGCACCAAGAAAATGGAGTTTAGAAACACTGCCTATACTTCCAGAAACCTTCAAATACAAAGTGATAGACAAAACATCAAATCAGTTTAAAGTGATTTCTAAGCTTTTAAAAGAAGTAGACGAGGTAGTGATCGCCACAGATGCTGGAAGAGAAGGGGAGCTTATCGCAAGACTTATACTTATGCTTAATCATTTTAGGGGGTCTGTTAAAAGATTTTGGACTTCTGACGCCCTTACAAAAGAAGTAATCTTAAGAGAGATGGAAAATCTAAAAGATGCTTCCTTATTTGATAGCTTGTATTATTCTGCCCTTGCTCGTTCACACGCTGATTGGATAGTAGGTATAAACCTCACAAGGCTTATGACAGTAAAAGCTGGCGGTGGTGTATGGTCTGTGGGTAGGGTTCAAACACCCACCCTTAAACTAATAGTAGATAGATACAGAGAAAACAAAGAGTTTATTCCAAAAGAGTACTATGTGATAAAAGCTATATTTGGTGATAAGAAAAGCATATCTAAATCTTACACTGGTTTTTTGTTGTTGGATAAAATCCAAGAAAAAACTTACAAGACGCTAAAAGATGCTTTAGAAGAAGATGAGGAAAGCCAAACAAAAAAATCCTTTAACGCCAAATATTTTACACCGCTTTTAGAAGAATCCAAAAACCAAATAATGAAAAAGCTCAAAGACATTGAAGAGGCTATTGTAAAAGATGTAAAAATCACCAAGAGAAAAGAAAACCCACCACTTTTACATTCACTTACATCTTTACAAAGAGAAGCCAACAGAATATATGGATACTCTTCTATGAGGACGTTAAACATAGCTCAAAAATTGTATGAGACTTACAAATGTCTTTCTTATCCTAGAACAGATTCAAACTACTTAGGAGAAGATGAAGAGACGAAAAAACTAGTAAAAGATATGCTAAAAAAGTTGGTGGACAAAAAGACCTTTGAGCTTTTATCAAAAAACGTAGATAAAGTAGGTAAAAGAGTGTTTGATAGCTCAAAGCTAACAGACCACCATGCTCTTATACCTTTTGGTCCTATACCAGAAAACGCCTCTTCTGATGAAAAAAATATATACAACCTTGTGTATAGGCGTTTTGTAGGAGCTTTTATGGAACCTTACGAATACGCCATAATAACTATAAAAACCCTTTTAGGAGAGTTTACTTTTTTATCAAATATAAATATAGAAACCCTTACAAAAGAAGAGTATCAAAGAACCTATCTTTCTTTATATAAACCTTACAAAGAAGCGCTCTTGGAAGAAGATGAAGACCCAACTTTAAAAAATATAGACTTTGATTATATTAAAAGCCTAAAACCAGACGATAGAGTTTACAAGAAATCCCTAGAAGCTTTACAAAAATTTACTAAGCCACCAGCTCTTTACACAGAAGGTACGCTTCTTAAAGCTATGGAAAAGCTTGGGCTTGGTACACCGGCCACAAGGGCTTCTATAATAGAGACGCTTTTAGAAAGAAAATATATATCAAGGATAGATAAATCGTTGCTTCCTACGTTAAAAGGCGAAGAGCTTGTAAAATCTCTAAAAGATAGCGATGTATCTAAACCTGAGATGACTACAAGATGGGAAGAAGAGCTTGAAAGAATATACAAAGAACGAAAATCAAAAGAAGGTTATATAAGGTTTATGCACAATATAAAGGAGTTTGTATCGGACAATATAGATAGGCTCAAGTTTGTAGAGATGGCTAAAGTGCCTATGGCTACCAAAAAGATGATAGAGTTTGCGAAATCTTTAGCAAAGAAGAAAAATATAAAACCTCCTCATTCAACGGATTATGAAACTATAAAAGCTTTTATAGAAGAACACAATGAAAAAAAAGAAGAAAAAGATGGCGTCGAAAGCCCACCCACAGATAAACAGATATCCTTTGCCAAGGCTCTTGCGGAAAAGTTAAACCAAGAGATACCAGAAGATGCTTATGTTTCTACCAAAACCATGTCTCTATGGATTAAAAACGCTATGAAACAAACAGGCTATAAAAAATCCTACAGAAGGGGCAAAAAATGACAATAAAGGATATACAAGAGTTAAAAACCAAAATAGACCAGCTTAAAATACTTTACAAACAAGGTAAAACAGATGTAGAAAAAGAGTTGAGAGCTTTTCAAAGAGAATTAAAACAAATATCAAAAGAGTTTTGTAAAAATTTAAGCCCATGGGATAGAGTAAGCATAGCAAGACACAACGAAAGACCTCAAACCCTTGATTATATAAAAGCCCTTTTTAAGGATTTTGTAGAGCTTCACGGGGATAGATGTTACGGGGATGACCCGGCAATTATATCTGGATTTGCAAAATTTTACAACAAAAGCGTGTGTGTTATAGGACATCAAAAAGGAAGAGATACTAAAGACAAAATATATAGAAACTTTGGCATGGCTCATCCAGAGGGCTATAGAAAAGCTCAAAGGATTATGAAGCTGGCGGAGAAATTTCAAATACCTATAATCACTTTTGTAGATACGGCTGGCGCATACCCAGGCATAGGGGCTGAAGAAAGAGGTCAAGCTCAGGCTATAGCCACAAGCATAGAGCTTATGGGAAGCCTGAAAACTCATATAATAACTGTAATAATAGGAGAAGGTGGTTCTGGCGGTGCTTTGGCTTTGGCGGTGGCCGATAGAATACTTATGCTTGAAAACGCCTGGTATTCTGTGATATCGCCAGAAGGTTGTGCGGCCATACTTTACAAAGATCAGTCAAAGGTTCAAGAAGCTACAAAATCTCTAAAAATAACGGCTCAAGACCTGTATGAGTTAGGCGTTATAGACTGCATAATACCAGAGCCCTATTGCGGGGCCCATCTATCTCACAGGCTTACGTTTTTAAATGTAAAATTTTTCTTACGAAAAGCCCTAAACGAAATCTTGCAATATAACATAGAAGAAATAGTACGCAAAAGACAAGAGCGCTATCTTAATATAGGCTTTTACGAAGATGCTTAAAATCTCAATCTCTGTGCCATTTTACCCTTAGGAAATGTGCACCGCTTTGATAATTAAGCTCTAAGCTTCCTTTATAAGCTTTGTGTACCGCTTCTCCTAAGCGCCTTGCTATATGCTCGTAAGTGGTTTTTATGGTTATTTTGTCGTCGTTTTCTTCTATTGTGGCTATTCTTTCCAAAGGTCTTAGATTTTTTTCTTTTTCCTCTTCGTTTTTTATAAGGTTTAAAATTTCTTCTTTATGTGCTTTTAAAAAAGCCCCGCTTAACTCTACAACGCCACCGTAATACTTATCTTGGATTCTTCTACAAGCTGGACATACCATCTTCTTGGCATTTTTTGGGGCTTCTTCCCATTTGAATACCCCGTCATGAAAAACAACGCCACATATTTCACATACTGATGGCTCTTCGTATTTTTCCTTACTAAAGTAAGGATCATGAATGTACTCTTCTATCATCCTATCTTTCCTGTTGTTCATATCTATACCTCCTAAAATATTTATTCAATGTCATCTTTCTTCTCTGGCTACGCCACGTTTTGAGCTTTTAATAAAATCTACAAACATAAGAGCATACTTATTATTTTTGTATAAGCTTAAAACTTCTTCTATTGCGTCTTTTTTAAGCTTACCGCTTCTGAAAATTATTTTATACACATGCTTTATAACATCTATATCTTCTTTAGAAAATCCTCTTCTTTCAAGCCCTATGGTATTTATACCAAAGAGTTTTGCATGGGGCCCAGCTGCTTTTACAAAAGGAGGTATATCCAAAGATACACCGCTTAGCCCCCCAACCATAGCATAAGCCCCTATCTTTGTATGTTGATGAGCCGCAGAAAGCCCTCCTACAAAAGCGTACTCTCCTACTTCTACATGTCCGCCCAAAGTGGCGCAGTTTGCCATTATAACCCCGTCTTTTACTACACAATCATGAGCTATGTGTGTATAAGCCATCAAAAAAACGTTTGAGCCTATGGTTGTTTTTCTTTTGTCAAAAGTGGTACCTCTATGGATAGTAACGTACTCTCTTATAATGGTATTTTCACCTATTTCTACGATAGAACCTTCACCGTTGTCTTTTAGATGTTGCGGGTCTTCTCCTATTATAACCCCGTCGTATATTTGTACGTTGTCTTTTATAATGGTGCCTTTTCTTATAAGTACTTTGTTTTTTATCTTAACGTTGTTTCCTATTTTTACATCATCTTCTATGATGCAAAATTCACCTATCTCCACATTTTGGCCTATTTCTGCTTTTGGACTTATTATAGATGTCTTCATAAGTCTATAATTTTACCATACATTTAAAGAAGGATATAAAATTTTAGATAAATTTCTAAGCTTCGCTTTTATATCTTCGATATCTTCTGCTGTTACGTTTATATGCCCTATTTTTCTACCTTCTCTTGGTGTCTTTCTATACCAATAAAGCTTTGCTCCTTCTAATGACAACACTCTATTTATAAGTTCTTTGTCTAGGTTTATGTTGCCTATTATGTTTATCATGCCCCCTTGGGTCTTGAGAGAAGGAGAATATATTGGCATATCTAATATTGTCCTTAAAAGCAACTCAAACTGAGAAAACTCTGCATCGTCTAGCGTATGATGCCCTGTGTTGTGGACCCTTGGTGCAAATTCATTTATGTAAAGGTCTTTGGCTTTTACAAAAAACTCCACTGCCAAAACTCCTTTTTTTATATCAAGAGCTTTTAAAAGCCTAGTGGTGATGGCTTTGGCTTTTTCTTGAATCTCTATCGTAAAAGAATCTGTGTGGTTGTATAGCAAAATACCGTTTTTGTGTATATTTTTTGTCATAGGCATAAAAACGACCCTATCTTTTGAGATGCCTGCTATCACAGACATTTCAAAATCAAAATAGCAAAACTCTTCTATTAAAAACGAATCTTTAGAATCTTTGAGTTTCTCTTTTAAAATTTCTATATCGTCTTTGGTATGCACTGTATATTGACCTTTACCGTCGTAGCCGTTTGATATAGTCTTAACTACCACTTCTTTATTTAAGCTATCCAGTATTTCAAAAAGCTCATCTGTATTTTTAGCTTCATAAAAAGGGACCACTGGAAAGTTTTTTTCTGCCAAAAACTTTTTTTCCAATAGTCTATTTTGTTTTAATTCAATGGGTTTCACTCCAGGATACAACTTGTCTAGTAGCTTTTGATAGTCAAATATCTTTTTGTCAAAATGTTCAAACTCGTATGTTATAACATCGCTAAAAGCTACAAACTCCTCTATTTGAGTTTCCTGGAATACATGTTTAGTTACGTGAGAGGCTGGAGAGTCCCCTTCAAAGGACAAGACAGCGAATTCTATATCCATTATGAGCCCTTCTATTATGCTCATCATGGCAAGCTGTCCATCGCCTATTATGCCAACCCTCATAGCATAATATTATAGCATTGTGAGAGGGTATTGATACCTCTAGTGAGAAATTAATCACATTGCTTTGGAAATTCTTGTAATTTTTGGTTATTAGTTCAATGTATATTGAACTAACACACTATCTTTTTATGTGTATTATAATAGTAGTTATGAAAAATTTTATTTTTGTATTAGGATTGGTTGGGGTTTTGTGTTTGGCTTTTGGTGGTGAGAAAGATACCCATCAAATCATATACCAGACAATATATCAAAAGAAAGTGGTAGCTAAGCCTAAGGTACCAGTGTCAAATCAACCAGCCTACATACAACAATCTTATAGTAGAGAATATTATTATAAATCGTGTATGACAGGTCATCGAAAGCCTATAACTAGCGTTGAAGCGATGGCAAAAGACATAGCAGATCAGCTTGTCTGTAGTGAGCTTATGCCTATAAGAGCGCCCATAGGTGTATCTGTGATAGTGGATTTAAATAGGCTTCATGAGACTACTGACTTTGGAAGGCTATTGTCTGAAGACTTGATATCAGAACTTCAAAGAAAAAATATGGCAGTTATAGATATAAGATCTCAAACCTTCATGCTCATAAATCCACAAGGCGAGTTTTATTTGTCAAGAAATATAAACAATTTGAGAAAAGAGTACAAGATAGGTTATGTGTTGGTTGGCACATACTCTGTAGGTGATTATTCAACGTCTGTAAATGCTAGAATAATAGATGCTTCAAACGGTTTGGTGGTAGCTACGGCTCATGCTTCTATACCCACTCAAATAATAAGCGATTTACTATACAACTCCTCTCAATCTGTGCCAGAGCTTCAGATAAGAGGATCTTCAATGGCACCTTCTTATCAAAATGTGGCTCAAGCTACTATTCCGCCAGCGCTTGTGCCACAAGTAAAACGGCGATCTCCTGAAAACTTCAAAAAATAATCTACAGCCGGTGTAGCTCAGTCGGTAGAGCGAGGCATTCGTAATGCCTAGGTCGTGGGTTCGAGTCCCATCGCCGGCTTTTGTTGATTTTAAAATATAAAAATGCTATAATAGTAAAAACTTTGAAAAGGTGGAAGCTATGAAAGAAGGTAAAGTGGTTCAAGTTATAGGAGCGGTATTAGACGTAGAGTTTGATACTGAAGAACTCCCCCCTATAAGACACGGACTCGTTATGGACAGAAGATTTATGGGGGACAACGACGAATGGCTTACTGAAAAGCTTTATCTAGAGGTGGCTCAGCATATAGGGGAAAAAAGAGTAAGAGCCATAGCTATGGGTCCTACGGATGGTATTCAAAGAGGAGCCAAAGTTCAATACCTAGGTGGCCCCATAAAGATACCAGTAGGTGATGGAATATTGGGAAGGGTGTTTAACGTTGTAGGACAGCCTATTGATGAAGCTGGCGATGTAAAAGCCACAGACCATTGGCCAATGTTCAGAGACCCACCACCTCTTACAGAACAATCCACAAAAGTAGAGATACTTGAAACTGGTATAAAAGTTATAGACTTGTTAGAGCCTTATGTAAAAGGTGGTAAAGTAGGCTTGTTTGGTGGTGCTGGTGTTGGTAAGACTGTTTTGATGCAAGAGCTAATACACAACATAGCAAAGTTTCACAAGGGTTATTCTGTAGTTATAGGTGTTGGTGAGCGTACCCGTGAAGGTAACGACCTTTGGCACGAAATGAAAGATTCGGGCGTTTTACCATACACCGTTATGGTTTATGGCCAGATGAATGAACCCCCAGGTGTCAGATTTAGAGTGGCTCAAACTGGTATCACAATGGCTGAATATTTTAGAGACGTTCAAGGTCAAGATGTTTTGACATTTATAGACAATATATTTAGATTTGTGCAAGCGGGCTCAGAAGTTTCAACGCTTTTAGGAAGATTGCCCTCTGCTGTTGGATATCAGCCTACGTTAAACACAGACGTGGGAGAAGTCCAAGAGCGTATTACCTCTACAAAGAAAGGTTCTATAACATCGGTGCAAGCAGTTTACGTACCGGCTGACGACATCACGGACCCAGCTCCATACTCTATATTTGCACACCTGGATGCTACCACGGTGCTAGCACGTAGATTGACAGAGTTAGGTATATATCCAGCTATAGACCCACTTGAGTCTACATCTAAATATCTGGCTCCAGAGTTTGTAGGTCAAGAGCATTACAACGTAGCTATGGAAGTAAAGAGAATATTACAAAGGTACAAAGAGCTTCAAGAAATTATAGCAATACTTGGTATGGAAGAATTGTCTGATGAAGATAAGGCTATAGTCAATAGAGCTCGTCGTATACAAAAGTTTTTATCACAACGCTTCCACGTGGCGGAGCAGTTTACAGGTATGCCAGGTTCTTACGTAAAGCTAGAGGATACTATTAGAAGTTTCAAAGAGATACTTACTGGTAAATATGATGATTTGCCAGAAAACGCTTTCTATATGGTGGGAAGCATAGACGAAGCCATAGAAAAAGCCAAAAAAATGTAATATATTATGTATATGAGAAACTTAGCTTTGATTTTGGGACTTATCGGTGTGGCAAGTTTTGGGGCTTTTGCTGTAACCCCGCAAAAGGTGTTCGAAATGCATTGTATGCAGTGTCACAACGGCAAAAGGGCACCTTCCGCTAAAGAGCTTCATACGAAGTTTGCTGGTAAGAAAAAAGAGCTTGTAGAGGCTATATCACACTGTAGACCCGCTATGGCTTTACCAGCTTCAGAAAGAGAGGCTATTATAAACTGGCTATCTTCTAAATAATTTAAAAGGCGGTATAGCTCAGGGGCTAGAGCGGAGATCTCATAAGTCTTAGGTCGGAGGTTCGAATCCTCCTACCGCCATTTTTAACTAAATATCTTCTACTATCTCAAAGTCCAACTTACCCCTCTTTTCATCTACCTTTATTACTTTTACGTTCACACTATCCCCTAACCGATAAATTTTGTTGCTTTTGGTGTCTAGGAATCTGTGATTTTCTTGGTCGTAAACAAATTCTCCTTGGATAGAACCTATGCTTACAAAGCCTTCTGCCAATATAGTTTTAATTTGCACAAAAATGCCGTTTTGGATAATGCCAGTAATGATACCTTCAAAGACCTCACCTATCTTATCCTTCATAAACCTTGCTCTAAGAAGGTCTATAGCCTCATACTCAATTTTGTCCGCTAAACGCTCTTTTTCAGAAAGATGTACGGATGCCTCTTCAAGATACTCCATATTAAAAGCCAAAGACTTTTTCTTTAAAATGGATTTTACTATTCTATGGACTATGATATCTGGATATCTTCTTATGGGCGATGTAAAATGAGTATAATGTTTGGAAGCAAGACCAAAGTGTCCTATATCTATTGGCGAGTATTTGGCTTTTTGCATGCTTCTTAAGGTTAGAAATCTTACCAAAAACTCTTCATCTTTTCCTTCAAAATGTTCTATAATTCGTTGGAAAAATTTTGGCTCAAACTCTTCTGGCATAGTAGTTTTGTATCCAAGTCCAGAAAGTATTTCTAATAGATTTTGCACCTTTTCTTTGTTTGGTTTTTCATGCACTCTATAAAAGCCTAAATTAGATTTCTCGTTCATAAATGTGGCTATTACTTCATTTGCGGACACCATAAACTCCTCTATTATCCTATGGGCTATATGTCTTTCGTAAGGGACTATAGCGCTCGGCTCTCCTGCTTCATCTATGATAATCTCAGCTTCTGGTAAGTCAAAGTCTATGCTTCCTAAATCCCATCTTATCTTATGTCTTTTTCTATATAGATTTTCCATTTCTATTAGCGTTTCTCTTAAACCTTGTATTGGCGGTTTTAGTTTGCCAGTTATTATATCTAAAGCTTCATCATAGGTAAGCCTAGCTTTTGAATTTATGACGCTTTCGTATATTTTGTAATCTAACAGTTTTGCGCTTTTATCAAAAACCATCTCTACACTAAGGCAAAATCTATCTTTATTTGGCACCAAACTGCAAAGGTCTGAAGAGAGTTCTTCCGGAAGCATGTGTATGGCTTCTCCGGGAAGGTAAACGGTGGTACCTCTTTCGTAGGCTTCCTTATCAAGGACCCCACCATATTTTACAAACAAAGACACATCTGCTATATGTACGAAAAGTCTATAGTTATCACCATCTTTTTCAAGATAAACAGCGTCGTCGAAATCTTTTGCCTTTACTGGGTCTATGGTAAAACAAGGTTGGTTTCTCAAATCTTTTCGTTTTGATATCTCTTTTTCAAAATCAAACTTCTCTAAAAATATTTTTAACTCCTTTATAGCGTCTTTTGGATATTGGTTTTTTAAATTGTATTTTCTTTTTAAAAGCTCCAAAGATAAGAAGCTCTCGGATGGGTTTCCTATTATTTCTACTATCTTTCCTTTGGCTTTTTGGGTTTTTGTGGGATACTTTGTTATTTTGACCAGTACAAGTTGGTCTGGTTTTATATTTTTGCATTGATTTTTAGAAAGCTCTATATCGTGGAAGTGATTTTCGTCTATTGGATTTGCAATGCACTTTTTAAAGTTTGATATACTGCATACAAACTCCTTTCTGGCACGTTTTAAAACTCTTTCTATCCTTAACTCTTTTTTACCTTTGTAAAGGACTACGTATCCTTCTACTTCGTCCTTGTCAAAAACTTTTTGCATCTCAAAAAATGGTATATATATATCTTCAGAACCATCTTTTGGTATTAAAAACCCAAAACCAGCAGGGTTTGCTTCCACTGTTCCCACCACCCTTTGCAAAGATTCCTGACTTAAGCTAAAATGTCCTTTTGTGGTTAGTATTTTGTTTTGTTTTATTAGCTCTCTAAGTATTTTTCTAAGGATTTTCTTGTCTATAGGGATATTTTTAGAAAGTTCCCCAAAGGATACTGGCTTTTTCTTAGAGGATAAGAAGCTTTGTATAGCCAAAATTATTTCGTCTTTTTCCATCAGAGCTTTACTCTCCCTTTAAACTCTCTTTGTAGTTCTCTTTTCATATCTTTTTCTTTTAGCTCTCTTCTTTTGTCGTAAAGCTTTTTACCTTTAACTAAGGCTATATCTACTTTTACCTTACCGTTTTTAAAGTAAAGGCTAATAGGTATTATGGTGTATCCTTTTTCTTTTGATTTTCCTAAAAGCCTCAAAATTTCTCTTTTGTGAAGAAGTAACTTTCTTTTTCTAAGGGGGTCTGGGGGTTTTATGGTGGCATACTTATAAGGGGCGATGTATAGGTTGTATAAAAAAGCTTCGCCGTTTTCTATCCTCACAAAGGAATCTTTGAAAGAAACCGTTTGCTTGTTTCTTATGGATTTTATTTCGGGTCCTAAAAGCTCAATACCAGCTTGGTACGTTTCTACAATTTCATTTTCATGAAGGCCTTCTTTGTTTACATATCTTGGTGTGTTATTTTGTTCATTTTTTTTCATAATATATATAATATACTACATTTATACCAATGAGTGTATAAGTTAAATTTTAAACTGTCAGAAATTGCATAAAGTTGTTGTTTATATGATATAATAGTGCAAAATCGTTGGAGGTGTTTTATGTTAGAAAAAGCAATTTATAAGTCTTTTAAGCAAATCATGGTAGGTTTGTCATTCTTAGGACTTATTGGAACGACTTTTGCTGATACAAAGGTAAAAGAAATGCAGCTTCCGGTACCAAAATGCTCAAGTCCTGTTTACAACGTATCTATTATGGATTTTGGTTGTAAAGCTGCCGCTTGTACAGCACCAAAAGCTCCTGGTGGTGGTTTTGCTGCGCTAGCTGCTGTGTTTGCCGGAAACGGTGGCATATCTTCTGTGGGTAAAGGCGTAACCAATATGCTTACTACGGCTCTTCAAACTACAAACTGCTTTCATGTTATAGATTTAAAAGCTTATAAAAAGATGCAAGCTTTACTTGCGGCTACTGGGCAAAAGGTAAAACCACCACATATAGATTATATGATAACTGGAGATGTAACATCTATAAGTTTAAGCACTTCAGGTGGTGCTTTAGGCGCTGGTCTTATACCAGTATTAGGACTTATATCTGAAAGAAAACAAGAAGCTCAAATGGGTATAGATATAAATGTACTAAATCCAGCTACCGCAGAAACAGTGCTTGCCAAAACTTTCCAAGCGGATAGCTCTAAAACATCATGGGGCATAGGTGGTGCTGGTGCAGCTGGTATGGCTGGTGCAGCTGGTGGTTGGAGCATATCTCACAACTTGTCTTTAGATAACGTGGCAAGAAGCGTAGTTATACAAGCTGCCACTTACATAACCAAAGAACTTGCTGGTAAATATATAACTTATACACCACCACCTCCTGGAAAGAAGTCAAAAGACAACTCTTCTGGAGCAACTACGGAAGGAACAAGCGCTGGGGCAAACGCAAATTGATATGTTTCATAGTTTTTAGTAAAAGTATTTAGATATTATTTTTATGGATAAGAATAGAGTATTTATATTTGATACGACGTTAAGAGATGGCGAGCAAGCTCCTGGCTTTTCAATGACCATAGAAGAAAAGCTGCAGATGGCCCATCAATTGGCAAGGCTTGGGGTGGATATCATAGAAGCTGGCTTTGCCATCGCTTCTAAAGGGGATTTTGAGGCTATAAGGCTTATCGCTTCAGAGGTAAAAGGACCTACTATATGCTCTTTGGCAAGGGCCAACGAAACCGATATAGAAAGAGCTGCTGAAAGCCTGAAACCAGCCGAGAGAAAGCGCATACATACCTTCATAGCCACATCCGATATACACATGCAATACAAACTTAAAAAAACCAAAGAAGAAGTGTTAGAGCTTGCTAAAAAAGCGGTAAGATTTGCAAGAAACTTCACAGACGATGTAGAGTTTTCTTGTGAAGATGCCACCAGAAGCTCCAAAGACTTTCTTTACAAAATCATAGAAGAGGCTATAAAAGAAGGTGCTACCACTATAAACATACCAGATACCGTTGGTTATGCCACTCCTTTAGAGTTTTATGAGCTTATCACATCTATAAGAGAAAACGTTCCAAACATAGACAAAGCTATAATAAGCGTACATTGTCACAACGACCTTGGTATGGCAACTGCCAACTCTTTGATGGCGTTAAAGGCTGGGGCAAGACAGGTAGAATGCACTATAAATGCAATAGGTGAAAGGGCTGGAAATGCAGGTTTAGAAGAGGTGGTAATGGCTTTGGTAGTAAGAAGAGAATACTTTGACAACCTTTATACCAACATAAACACAAAAGAGATATACAAGACCAGTAGGCTCCTTTGTAGGATTACCAGTAGCTTCGTCCAGCCAAACAAAGCGGTGGTAGGAGACAACGCCTTTGCTCACGAGTCTGGTATACATCAGCACGGCGTATTGTCAAATCCTATGACCTATGAGATTATGAAACCAGAAGACGTCGGTTTTCCATCAAATAGAGTGGTGCTTGGTAAACACTCCGGAAGACACGCTTTAAAGTCTCGCTTGAAAGATTTAGGCATAGAACTACCAGAAGAAGAGTTTGAAAAGCTTTTTGAAGAGTTTAAAGCTCTTTCTGATAAGAAAAAATACATATACGACGAAGATATAGAAGCCCTTATTTACAAAGATGTGTTAAAACACGACAGCAAGCCTATAAAACTCTTGAGCTTTCAAGTGCAAACTGGGGACAACATACTTCCAACTGCCACAGTTAGCTTGGAGGTAAACGGCGAGAAAAAGGTACTTACATCTACCGGTGATGGGCCTGTAGACGCCGTTATAAAAGCCATAGAAAAAGCTCTACCCTACGAGCCAAAATTTTTAGATTATTCTATAAAAGCCCTCACGCCAAACGCCGATGCCCAAGCAGAAGCAAGGGTTTTGATAGAACTAAACGATATAAAGTCATCAGGTACAGCTACAGATACAGATATAGTAAAAGCTAGTGCAAATGCATTTTTAGACGCTGTAAACAAAGCGCTTTTCAAAAAACAAGTAAAAGAAAAGGCTATAGAAGGGGTTTAGGGTTTATATGATGTTAAAAGCTCAAAAATTTGAGGTGCTAAATCAAAAGCATCAACACCAGTCCATATTTTAAAGCTTTCTAAACCTTGATAAATAAGCATGGGAAGGCCGTTTATACCAACGGCTCCTTTTTCTTTTGCTTTCTTTATAAGAAGTGTATCTTTGTATATTACATCAAAAACTACATGATGAGCAGCTATCTTATCATAATCAAAAAGAGGTTTATCATCATCTTTTAGTCCCACCGATGTAGTGTTTACTATTATATCTACATATTGCAAAACATCTTCTATCTTCTCTACAACTTCTATATTGAAAATCTCTTTTAGTTTTAAGGCTTTTTCTATAGTCCTATTGTATAAATAAACTTTTGCCCCAGCGTTTGTAAGTGCGTATATTATAGCTTTAGAAGTCCCACCTGCTCCAAGGACTAAGGCTTTTTTACCTTGCAAAGTGGTTTTTTCTTCTAAAGCTCTTTTAAAGCCTATATAATCTGTATTGTAGGCTTTTATAGTATTGTCTTCAAACTTTAAGGTATTGCAAGAGCCTATTTTTTCGACTTCTTCTGATACCTCATCTACAAACCCCAAAATACTTTCTTTGTGAGGTATGGTAATATTTAAGCCCTTTATAGACAAAGCTTTTGCACCTTTTACAGCATCTTTTAAATCCTCTGGTTTTACTTCAAAAGGTACATATATGGCGTTTATATTTTTTTGGTTAAAAGCAAAAGACTGAAAAACTGGTGATAGGCTATGCTTTACCGGGTATCCAAATATGCCGTAGCAAAGGGTTTGACCGTTTGGTAGCTTCATCATCTTAGCTTTAGAGTGGCTATTGTAAATATTGCAAGAAGTATAGATACTATCCAGATTCTTACCACTATTTTGGGTTCTGGTGTGCCGTTTAACTCAAAATGATGATGAATAGGCGCCATTTTGAAAACCCTTTTTCCTTTGGTAATTTTAAACACACTTACTTGGATTATAACGCTTAAAGCCTCTATCACAAAAACCCCACCAGCTATTATAAGAGATAGCTCTTGTTTTGACATAATGGCAAGCATACCAAGAGCAGCCCCAAGCCCAAGAGAGCCTACATCTCCCATAAACATTTGAGCCGGAAAAGAGTTAAACCACAAAAAGCCAAGACCAGCCCCCACTATAGCCATACCAAATATAGCAAGCTCACCGGCGTTTTCTACGTAGTGAATTTCCAAATACTTTGCCAGTATGCTGTTGCCAGCAACGTAAGAGATAATACCAAGGGCAAAAGCAGTAGTCATGGCAGGGACTATAGCAAGCCCGTCAAGTCCATCTGTAAGATTTACGGCGTTTGAAGTGGCTATTAAAACAAGCATTGTAAAAACTATGTAGAAATATCCCAAATCTAGTTTTAAGCTTTTAAAAAAAGGAAAGTATATATGAGTATCTATATGCATAACAAAGTAAAGCAACAAAGCGCTTATAAAACTCACCACAATTTGACCAAGCATCTTGGCTTTTGCGGATATGCCTTTTTTATTTTTTAGTTTTGCAAAATCATCTATAAAACCTACGGCGGCAAACCCAAGCACAGTAAAAGCCATTATCCATGTTTGTGCTATATCAAGTCTCATTAGTAAAATTGAGGCAAGTTCAAGGCTCAATATTATAATAAGTCCACCCATTGAGGGTACAAACTTTTTCTTAGAATGGGCTTCCGGGGTATCTTCTCTTACGTATCCACCGTACAATCTATTTAAGGCTGTCACCTTTCTCATGAAAATAGGAGATAGCGCTAACGTGATAAGAAAACTCAGGATAACAGCCATCAAGGCTCTAAAGGTAATATATCTTAATACGTTGAATAAAAATATGTGGTTTTTAAGGACTAAACCAAGCCAGTAAAGCATCTAACACCTGTTTTTGCTAAGGAGTCTATCTAAGATTATAGCGGCAGCGTTTCTAACGGATAGATGGTTCCAGTCAGAAGCCCCGTATACGGGTTCTAATATCAAGTCAAAGGTTTCCATCAACGATTTTGGTATGCCGTAACCAGTACCAAATAGTATAAGATAGTCTTTATCACCAGCTTTTATAGCTTCTGAAAGTTCTTTGTAAGATATTGTGTTTGGATAAGTCCTAGCATCTGTTCCAACGGTTATGGGCTTTTTACCCTTTTTAGAAATTATGTCTTCTATAACTTCTTCGTAGTTGTAAACAAGTTTTACCAAAGATACGCTTTCATACCTTGTAAATTGCTTATCCTTGTTTTCTTCTGAAGTCCAATACTCTATCTGTCTTTGAATAACCTCTCTTTGAGAATCCACTGGATGGACTATGTAGTAAGTCTCTACATCGTAAGTCTTAGCCGGCCTTGCTATATCGTGCAAATCGAGAGTAGTAAAAGATGTGATGATTCTGTTGCCAAACCTATCTGTAGCAGGCCAATGTAAAACCGCTATAAAAACGCTCATTTAAACCTATATTCCTCTTTGTTTAAAAGCCTAAAAACGTTGTCTTTGTGTTTATAAAGTATTAGAAAAGCTATAACGCTGGCACCAATTTTTTGAGGCACACTAAAATCTCCTTGTAAAAACAAGAAGTATCCTACCAAAACAGAAATTATAGAAGCCAAAGATACGTATCTAAAAAGATAAAATACCAAAGCCCACACAAAAAACATCTTTAAAGCAAGAAAAGGAGATATTCCAAACACCACACCAAAGGCGGTAGCGACCCCCTTCCCGCCTTTAAAGTTTGCCCTATAAGAGTATATATGCCCAACGATAGGAGATATCATCACAATCCCAAACCACAAAGAATCTGGATTTATATAAAATCTATCAAGCAACGCTATCAAAAACCCTTTAAAAGCATCTAAGAAAAATACCAAAACTCCGTATTTTTTGCCAAGGGTCCTAGTAACGTTTGTGGCACCTGCGCTTTTACTTCCTACTGATGTAATGTCTATACCTTTGTAAGAGCCTATAACTTTTGCAAAAAGGATAGAACCCAAAAGATAACCAAATATGCTAAGAAGAAAACCCATTACAATATTCATATTAGAAGCCGCCTTCTTCTTTTGGTTTAAAATCGTTTCCTATAGAATACATCCAGTTAAAATACTTTTCGTAAATATCGGCAAGCTGCGGGCTTTTGATGATAAGAAGGTTTTCGTAATTTAGCTTTTCAGCGGATGCAGTCCAGTTGTAAGAACCAGTGATTACCTCTTTACCGTCAATCACCGCAAATTTATTGTGCATAAGCCCCTTTACAAACCTTGTTTCTTCCACTGGCAAAGTTTTGATAGGTATACCAGCTCTGTAGAAAAATCTTGCCCTTGAAAATCTTGTGTTTGCTTCATGCACATCCATTACAAGTCTAACCTTGACTCCTCTTTTATAAGCATCTATGACGGCTTGACCTATGGGTCTTGACGTGAAAGCATACATTGCTATATCTATAAAAGAGTGAGCGTTGTTTATCTGTCTTATAATGGCGTCTGATGCCCCGCCGTTTGGCGAAAAATAAACAGATACCAAAGCGTTGTTTATTTGTAGAGTTTTAGCACCAGATGGCTTTGATGAGCAAGAAAATAAAGAAACAAAGAAAACAGCACCAAAAAATATCAAAAATATCTTTCTTATCATAGGTATTTAAACGCTTTTTGCCCTATGTCTTTTCTATAAAGAGCGTCTTTAAAATCTATAAGGGATATTGCATTGTAAACGTCTTCTAAAGCCTTTTTTAAATCTTTTGATTTGGCGCATACTGTTAGTGCTCTGCCACCCATAGAGTATATTTCTCCGTCTATTAGCTTTGTGTTGGCTTGAAATATTACTGCGCCTTTTTCTTGGGCTTTTTCTAAATTTCTTATAGGTGTGGGCTCGCAGTTTCCGTATGGATAGTTTTTACAAGCCATTACAACACCCACTGCAAAATCTTCAGATATACCATCTTTTAGAGCTTCTGGATTATGGATTATATCTATCAAGCTTTTTTCAAGCCTCATCATAAGCACCTGAGCTTCTGGGTCTCCCAATCTTACATTAAACTCCAAAACGTATGGTTTTCCCTCAGATATCATAAGCCCTATATATAAAAATCCTGTATAGTTAAACCCTTCTTGTTCTAAGCCTTTCATCAGGGGCTTTACGATGCTTTCTTTTATTTTTAAATCCATTTCATTGTTTATTATAGGGGCTGGTGAGTATGCACCCATGCCGCCGGTATTTGGTCCTTCGTCGTTGTCTTTTAGCCTCTTGTGGTCTTGAGACGTTGGCATCACACCAAACTTGCCATCTTGTATGGCTACTATGTAGGAAGCTTCCTCACCTTTTAAAAACTCTTCTATCACTACCTTTTTACCAGACTCTCCCAGTTTATTTTTTATCATAAAATCTTCTAAAACTTGTATGGCCTCTTGTTTTGAATTTACTATTACAACACCCTTACCAGAAGCAAGACCATCTGCCTTTATAACGGCGGGATAGCCTATATCCTCTATGAAGTTTAGGGCTTTTTTAACATCTGTAAACGTGCTGTAGTTGGCAGTGGGTATTTCATACTTTGACATAAAAGCTTTCGCAAAATCTTTTGAGCTTTCAAGCATAGCAGCTCTTTTGGAGGGTCCAAACACAAAAGCCTTGCCTTCCAATAAATCCTTTATGCCTTTCACAAGGTATATTTCTTGACCTGGGATGACTATATCTATTTTATTTTCTATTATGAATTTGGCTATATCCTCTATGTTGTTGGCATCAAGTTCTATGTTTTTAGCTATATTATAAGTACCAGCGTTTCCAGGAAAAACAAAGATGTCTTTTATAAGGGGGTCTTGTCTTAATTTCCAAACTATAGCGTGCTCTCTAGCTCCTGAACCTAGTACTGCAACCTTCATCTTCTTTTCTTATAGTATAAAAGATTGCCGTCGTTATCAAATTTGGCTATACCGCTATTCCCTTTCACAGTGTAGAGGCACCCTTTTTTTGTATGAGATACTTTTATATCTTTTATATCACCCACATAAGAAGAAGCATCTGCAGTTATATAATTAACGTCGCAGTTTGACATAGGTTCGTATCTTCTATGCCATGCCAAAGCCAAAGAAACTATCCCTAGATATAAAATTAAAAGTTTTTTGTAAGCTTTTAACATAATTATATTATTTTATCATAAAAGC
>JAGDWZ010000035.1:39298-41720 GCA_023269915.1 Hydrogenobaculum sp.
AAAAGCCCTGCTACGTATAGATTTTCCACCGACTTGCCGCTTCTGTCAATAGCTTCGTATTTTTCGTTGGTTTTTACCATCACTCTACCGGGTTTTGGTGAGAGTGGGTTTTCTACAACATCTAGTTCTATGCCTTCTATATCAAAAGCCTTAAACCCTGTGGCTAAAACTACTATATCTGCTTCAAAGCTTTTTCCAGAAGAGGTTTCTATGTGAAAATTTCCATTTTTTGAAATTCTTTTTACCGTGTCTTCTATTATCTCTATACAAGGATACTCTCTTGCTTGATTTTTTATCTCTTCTAAAAGTTCTTTTCCTAAGGTACCTCTTTTTATACCAGGAACGTTGTTTAGTTTTGCGCTTTTAAGATCAGAGTTGTCATTGTCTATTACAAGTACTTTTTTGTCTTTTGCAAACTCCATTTCATGCTCTACAGCAGAGCCAATAGTGATAGCGCAAGAAAGCCCAGATGGTCCTCCACCAACAATTACAATATCGTATCTCATGGAAAGATTTTAAATTGCAAGAGCTCTTTATTTCAAGAGCTTTTGTCATAAGTTTTTTAATACAATCAAATATTTTTAAGAAGATAAGATAAAAAAGACTTAGCATCGGGATATTGGTTTAATATACCAAGCAAAAGCATAGCTTGTCCTAAATGCGGTGAGGCTAAGCCAAAAATAGCAGTAGAACTGTTGAAAATGATTTATGGTTTTAAGAGATAGTAAATCTATTTTTCTTGCAAAATCTTAAAAATATTGATACACTATTGATATGAAAGTAGGATTTATAGGATTTGGAAATCTTGGCTCTGCAATTGCAAGAAGGCTTAAGTCCTTAGGTGTGGAAGTGATAGTCTATAACAGGACAAAATCAAAGGTGGTAGATTTTAAAGCGGTGGATTATCCTTATGAGCTTCTTGACGAAGCGGATGTAATTGTTGTAAACGTATTTGACTCTTTAGCGTCAAAAGATATGATATTTGGAGAGAATGGTCTTGTAAAAGGAAATCTAAAGGGAAAAATCATAATAGATACCACTACAAACCACTACGCATATGTAAAAGAAGCTTATGAGGCGTTAAAATCTATTGGGGCTCATTATCTTGATGCTCCTGTGCTTGGTTCTGTGATACCGGCTTCAAAAGGCGAACTTGTAATGCTTGTGGGTGGTGATGAAGAGGTTTTTAAAAGCGTAGAAGAACTTTTAAAGCTTTTTACAAAAGAAAGAATATACATGGGAAAAGTACCAAACGGCACCTATGGAAAACTCATAAACAACATAGTGCTGGGTACTTTCATGGATGCTATAGCCCAAGCTTTTGGTATAGGTGAGGCTGTTGGTCTTTCCAAAGAACTTATTTTAAAATTTTTAGAAATTGGGGCTGGAAACTCTTATATACTAAACGTTAAGAAACAAAAACTCTTAGAAGAGGACTTTTCTCCTCAGTTTTCTGTAAAAGCCATATACAAGGACCTTCATTATGTTCAAGATTTGTTAAAAGATTTTGGGCTATTTTCATTTAGCTTGTCCTCTGTGAAAGAAACCTATGGGCTTGCTATAAAATCAGATATGGCAGACCTTGATTTTTCCGCTGTATACAACCTTTACAAGAAGGTTTGATGATAAGCGTTTTAGGTAGAAAAGTTTATATTAAAAGCCAAATACAAGATTTTTACGACACTGAAGATTTTTACAGCGCTGTATTCAATACGCTTCTTAGTCTTAGAAATATAAAGCTAGAAGATTTGGAATCGAAGTTAAAAAATATACCAAGTTTTGAGCTTTTGCCAAACATAGAAAGTGCTGTAGAGAAATTGGTAAAGGCCATAAAGAATAAAGAGCGTATAATACTATACGGAGATTACGATGTAGATGGGGTTACATCCACCACCATAATGTATGATTTTCTAAAACAAATAGGGGCAAACGTAACGCCAGTGTTACCAAATAGGGTTTCTGGATACGGTCTTTCAAAGGACTTGGTGGATTTGTTCTCAAAGTACTCAAACCTTGTCTTAACTTTAGACAACGGTACTACCGCTACAGAGGAGATACGTTATGCCAAAGAAAAATACAACATGGACTTTATAATACTAGATCATCACAGGATAAACGAAGAATCTGAAGACCAAGACAGAAAAGCTATAATAGTAAATCCAAATTTAGAAGAAGACAACCCGCTAAAAGGCATATGCACAGCAGGGCTTTCTTTTTACATGGTAGGGGCTTTAAGAAGAGCTTTGAATATAGATTTTGATATAAAAAAATACCTTGATCTAGTGGCAATAGGGACTATTGCGGACGTTATGCCAATAAACCCCTTAAACAGAGTTTTGATATCAAAAGGCTTAGAGCTTATAAACAAAATAAAGGATATGCCATTTGATACAGCCACAGAAATTGGTAAAGCAGGGATGAA
>JAGDWZ010000047.1 GCA_023269915.1 Hydrogenobaculum sp.
GTGAAAGCAAAGGTAGTCTTAGACAATTTAAATCCAAACAACAACTGTGTAGGGCTTTTATTTGAAAAACCTATATCAAAAGATACATTACAAAAAGCTATAAAACTACACAAAAAACCAACTCGTATCAAAAAAGAACCAAAGTTTAAGATAGAACCAGATGCTATAGAAGCTTTTGAGGCCCATGATTTTGTTAAAGGTGTAATGCCTATAATAATGGAGCTTACCGACGAAAACACCAACGTAGATAAGATATACGCTCTTATAAGAAATATGCCAACGTTAGAAGAAGATATATTAAAGATTGCAAACAACGCTTACTCAAACAAAGGAATAGATATAAAAGATATAAAATCCGCCATTATAAGGCTTGGATTATCAAGAATAAGAGATTTTACACTAAAAGCTATATCAAAAGAAGCCATCACAGAGTACAAAGACGAGTTAAAAGAACTCACCGAGATAGAGCAAATACTCATACTTCAAACAGCAATGTTTGACAACATATGCCAGATAGCTTGTAGCCAAAAAAGTAGATTTTACGACCTTCTTATGCTATCTATGATAGACGGGCTTCTTATTATAATAGACTTTTTAAATAAAAACAACCATATAGATGTTAAAAGCAATATACTAAATATAGTAAAAACACCTTCAAAATTATACTCATACATATCTAGAGTATTTGAAAAAGATTTGTTTGGAAAAGATATGATAAGCTTGAATACCGCTTATTTTGAAAAAGTGTTTTACGGTTTTGAGGATTTTACCAAAAGTATAATTATAGGATACTCATCTTATGCACCTTATTACAAATACAACACTATTAAAAAACTACCAATATCAAAACAAGCCATAAACCTATCTTTTACAATACACCTTTCTATACTTGGTGTAAAGTTTATACTTCAAAACGATGAAAAGGCTGGGTTTAATATGCTAAATAGGTTAAACAGATTTGGTATAGATAGTATAAAATTTTCAGGCTTTTTAAAAAATGCCATCAACGACGCCAATCTAACTATAAGAGATTTAGGACTTTCAAAAGAAATAAGTACTTCTATACCAAAAATAAACTACAGTCCAAACATAGAAGGTGAAAATACAAAAGAGAAGGAAAAATCAGAAATACCAAAAACGCTCCAAGATTTCTACACAATATTCACGCAAACACTTATAAAACTAAAAAGGGTCTGTGTAAGATACGAAGATAAAGCCTATACTATGTTTAAAATAGAAAATCTTATAAATTTTATCAAAGAAACCCAAAAAGGCATATTAGGGGTTATAGACCTAAATACCTTTGAAACCCCATCCTATGAAGATATAAGCTTTTTAGATATCTTAATTTTAAAAGACATAGATAACATAGAAGATATAGGTAAGTTAAAGGCTATATTGGATAGTTTTGAAGGATATATAATAATGACTTTGAGAAACGATATAGATTTAGAAAGCGTAAACTACGGGCTTTTCAACACCATCGTAGAATTTACAATAGACTTTCCATCTTACATGGAAGACGAGGAGCTTTATAATAATCTCATTAAAAGCGTAAAAAACTTGTTAAAAAAGGATTTTGGTCTAAATCAGGAAATAACCTCAGAAAATCTAAGATATGATTTTAAATCAATCTTAAGAAAGATGATAAACCAAATCTACATAAGTGATATATAATATAACAAATGAAACGTAATAATGTTTTTTATATTGCTTTTATCCTATTATCTTCTGCTTTAAGTATATATTCTTGTGCCCAAAATACACACAATATAGAAGAACTGTCCAATAAAAATTCAGAATATTACTACAATATAGGTATGGCTAGCCTAACCGCTGGAAACTACGCAGCTGCAATAGCAAATTTTAAAAAGTCTATATTAAAAGACCATTACAACTACAAAGCTTACGATAAACTAGCCCTTGCTTACGCCAACGTAGGTAATTACAAAAAAGCTATAAAAAATATAGATAAAGCACTAAGCATAAAACCCGATTACTATCAAGCAATTTTAGACAAAGCTATAATATTACAAGCAGAACACAAAACTAAAGAAGCTATAGATACTCTAAATAAATGTATAACAAACGACTATTGTAGCTTAAGACCGCAGGCTTACTATCAACTGGCAAATATATACAAATCTAAAAAAGACATAAAAGACTACATAAATAATCTAAATCTAGCAATAATTTATGATAGGGATTTTAGCGTGGCAAAATTTGATTTAGCAAAAGCTTATGTAGACAACAATATGTGTAGCAAAAAAGATATAGAAGAAAAAGTAATTTATCTTATAGATAGCGAGAAAAACAACATAGATGCTTCAAGTATACCAGATATATTGCTTCTAAAAGCGAAATGTTATATGGAGGCTAACAAATTTAAAGAAGCGTCCAGATTAATAAGGCGAATGTTGTTTAAAGAAGATATAAATCAAAAATACAAAGATAAAGCCATAGAACTATCAAAAGAACTTATAAAGCTAAAATATGAAAATAAGTTTCCTAATCAAAGTAAAATAAACTTTGTAAACAACACTAAAGAAAATTGAATAAATCTTTCATTCCATCGGATACAAGGATCGGCTTTTTACAAGTATTTTGTGATATAAACTCGTTTGCTATAGTATTTTTTTCTTTTAAAAGCCTTGAAACTACACCTTTTTTTGATTTTGATACAAAAAAGATAAGCTGAGAATTTGACAAAGCTTTGAAGTTTAAAGATATACGAAGTATAGAGTTTGGAGCTAAGCTTATTAGCGTGTTTTCACAAGTTTTTAGTATGTTTTTATTTGGAAAAATAGAAGCGCTGTGTCCATCTTCTCCTATACCAAGTAAAGCTATATGTATTGGATTTTCTTTGATAATGTTTGAAAACTCTTCACAATCTTTTTCAATATCTCCTGATTTATAAACAGGTTCTATGTTTAGGAATTTAGATATGTTGTGATAGTTGCTATTCTCATCGTCGTTTGGGACATACCTTTCATCTGTTAGGAAAAATTTAAAATTGGGAAATTGATAATCCGACATAAGCTTATAAAGGTATAAAGGAGTGGACCCGCCGGCTAAGGCTATATTTAGCTTTAGTTTTTTGGCTTTTAAGAAAAACCTTAGCAAAAAATAAGATGAAGACTCCAGCGAATCAAAGTCGTAAACTTTTATAAAATCTAAAAGATATACCATTGTCTATTGTCTTTGTTTATAAGCATATCAGCAGATTTTGGTCCGTAGGAGCCCACTTCATAAAGGTCTACATCTTTTTGTTCTTGCCATTTATCCAAAAGCGGTTGATACAAAGCCCATGCAAGCTCTACCTCATCTTCTCTTAAAAATAGCGTTTGATTTGAGTTTATTATATCCAAGATAAGGGTCTCGTAAGCTTCTGAGGCCGTTTGGTTGTTTTCCATGCTCATAGACACTTCCAAAGGGCAAGATAGAAAATCAGAATTTGGTGCTCTTATATCAAGCCTTAGCTCTATATTTGTAATAGGTGCTATTTTTATTACTATTTTGTTTTCCTTTGGCTCACAACCTATGAGTTTGGCGAATGATGTAGGCATATTTTTAAGCACTATCACTATTTGGGTTGCCTTTGTTTTTAGCTTTTTACCAGTCCTAAGATAAAACGGGACTCCATGCCATCTTAAGTTGTCTATATGAAGTTTAACAGCGGCGAAAGTCTCTGTTTTTGAGCCAGGTTTTACACCTGGTTCCATTGTATATCCTTCGTATCTTCCAAGCACCACATCCTTTATGTCTGGTGGTCTTATAGATTTTAAAACCTTCACCTTCTCGTTTCTTATCTCGTCTGCGTCTATACAGCATGGGGGTTCCATAGCTATAAAGGTTGCCATTTGGGTAAGATGATTTTGTATCATATCTTTAAAAGCCCCAAACTTATCGTAATAAGCACTTCTTCCTTCTATACCTATATCTTCCAAGGCTGATATTTGAACATGGTCTATAAAGTTTTTATTCCAAATACCTTCAAATATGTAGTTTGCAAATCTAAAACTAAATATGTTTTGCACCGCCTCTTTACCTAAAAAGTGGTCGATCCTGTAAATCTCTTTTTCTAAGAAAAACGTATGTAAAAGGTTGTTTAGACGTTTAGCGGATTCCAAATCGTATCCAAAAGGTTTCTCCACAACAATTTTTCTTTTATTGGGCATATCAAGAAGCACATGACCTATATTTTTTATAGCAGGTTCAAACAAGTTTGGGGGAATAGCTAAGTAAAATATTATTTCATCTTTTTCTATGTTTTTAATAAAGTGAAAATCTTTTGAATTTGTAACATCTACGTTTATATAATCACATATGGAAGCGTAATCTTCTCCAAACAAAGACCTAATCTTTGGTATAAACTCATCCTTACTAGATTCTCTTGAGCAAGATATCACCTTTTTAGGGGAAATCTTACCTTCTTTGTATAGCTTAGCAAGGCTTGGGTGTATCTTTTTCCAAGCTAAATCGCCGTTTCCACCAAATAAAACAAAAACAAAGTTATTCATTTTTCTTAAACTTATGCTGTCCAAACTCGTATCTTAAGGCCGCTAATAGCCTATCTCTAAAACTCTCTTGCTCTCTTGAGCGAAATCTCATAAAAAGTGCGTTTGATATAGATGGCATAGGTACTCCTTCGTTTACAGCCTCTAACACGCTCCACCTTCCTTCTCCAGTATCTTCCACATAAGGTTTTATATCTTCCAAAAGCCCAAAATCACACAAAGCCTTATAAGTCAAATCCATAAGCCAAGAGGCCACTACGCTTCCTTTTGTCCACACCCTCACAGCTTCTTTTAAATCTACATCTGGTTTTGACACTCTTATAAGGTCAAGGCCTTCTGCAATACTTTCCATCATACCGTATTCAACGGCGTTGTGAACCATTTTAACAAAGTGTCCCATACCAGGCCCACCCATATAACCAAAACCAACCCCTTCGTTTGCCAAATCCTTAAGTATAGGGCTTATAAAATCAAAATCTTCTTTATCACCTCCAACCATCAAAGAAAAACCCCTCTCATAACCCCAAACACCCCCAGAAGTCCCAACATCCAAAAACTTTATAGATTTTTCTTTTAAAAAGTTATACCTTCTTATAGAATCTTTATAATATGAGTTTCCACCGTCTATAACAATATCACCATCTTTTAAATAAGGAAAGGCCTCGTTTATTACATCATCAACAGCGGTTTGGGGGACCATAATCCACAAAATCCTTTTATCATCACCAAAAGCCTCAAACATTTCTTTGTAAGTGGCAAAGCACTTTACTCCGTAAGAAGCTGCTTCTTTAGAACAGTGAAGGTTTCTATCAAACCCAAAAACCTCGTGTCCTCTTTCTTTTAACCTTCTTGAAAGACCAAGCCCCATTCTCCCAAGCCCTGAGAAAGCTATCTTCATAAACACCTCCTAAATATATTTTAATATATCTAAAAATCTTTTATAATTAAATATATGCCAAAAAGAAAGAAAACTATAACCATTTTAGAAGCAAGATACTACCACAACGATAACCCTACAATAGATGGACATGCTAAAATGATAGTAAAGTTTTGTGAGCTTTTAAAAAATGACTTCAACATAAACCTTATAACTACATTTAAACCCTTATACAATGAAGTAAAAAACATAGAAGGTGTAGACAGCGTCCTAACAAAATACGACGACGTAAAAGATTTCAAATATATAATATTAGAATCAGACATAATGCTACTTACCAAACCAGATTATATGTTTTACCATCCAAACACTTATGTGTGGATTCAAGCAAACTATGCATCCTTAGAGTCCAATATAGAAGCTTTAAGAAAATGGTCAAACAATTATTTTAACCATCCTTACATTAAAAAAATTATATTTGTATCTCCTGTTATAGAAGAGGCTTTTCTATCAAAAGACCTTGTCCCACATGACAAATCAATAGTTATTCCAAATTGGATTGAAAACATAGAAAAGAAACCTAAAAGATATGAAGATATAAAAGAGTTTAAGATAGGATGGGTTTCTAGACTTTTAGAAGAAAAGGGTTGGAGAGATTTGATAGAGGCTTTAAAAGATACAGATATAAAAGCGGATTTCTTAGGAGATGGTGATGATTTAGAAAAAGCAACAAGTCTTAAAACATCACTAAACCTAAACAACATAAGCTTTTTAGGTTTTGTAAAAAATCCTATAGAATATCTAAAACAAAACGCCTCAATCTTTGTTTTTACATCAAAAGCTAACTACGAGGCAATGCCGCTATCTTTACTAGAAGCGATGTCTATAGGTATACCTTGTATATCAAGCAACATATCACAAGCAAGATATATTTTAGGGGAGAAAGGATTGTTTTACAATACAATAGATGAGTTAAAAGCTCTTATTTTAGAACTTAAAAACAATAAAACTTTATACAACCAACAAGCAAAATATTCACT
>JAGDWZ010000032.1:0-30302 GCA_023269915.1 Hydrogenobaculum sp.
ACTAGAAATATAAACTCTATAGCAGAGCAAACAACTATTTTAGCATTGAATGCCTCTATAGAGGCAGCTCGTGCTGGGGAAGCCGGTAGAGGGTTTTCTGTGGTAGCAGACGAAGTGAGGAAGCTTGCCAAGAAAACCGAGGAATTTTCAAGAGATATAAATTCTACTACAATTATGCTCAAAAATGCTATCATGGAACTGTCTAATAAAATATATAACTTAGAAACCATATTTAAGAGCTTGGTAGAGTATTTTGAAGATATAAAGAAAGCATCTCAGCAAAATATAGACTACGCTGAAGATACAGACGCTTTAATGAGTTCAATAGCAAACGCTTTAGAAGAGCAAAGTGCTGTATCAAACACCATCTTGCAATCGGTAGAGCAGTTAAAGGATAGTATATCCAAAATATATACTATATTTAGCAACATCATACAATCTCAAGACAACTTAGATAAATTAATAAGATGAGTATGATAAATACGCATTTAAAGATAAATAAAAGCCTTTGTGGTACACCGATAGAATTGGGCGATGGTTATGCAAAAGTAAAATTGCAAGCTACAGAAGAAATGGTGGCTGACGAAAAGGGCTTAGTGCATGGGGGTTTCATATTTGGACTTGCAGATTATGCTTCTATGTTGGCTGTTAATCATCCAAACGTAGTTTTAGCAAAAGCTGAGGTAAAATTTCTAAAACCCGTGAAATTAGGAGATATTATGACATCTCATGCTGAAGTAAAAGAGGTAGATAAAAACAAGTACAAGGTTGAAGCTTTTGTAAACGTTGGGGATGTTAAGGTTTTTGAAGGGATTTTCTTATGTGTCGTAACATCTAAACATGTTTTAGAATAAATTTATTTATAATCAATTCTATTGATAAAATCTAAAAACTATTTTATATTATAAAAATGTTTATAGAAGCCTCACATTGGAAGACTACAGAAGATGGTAAAGTGATATGTGAACTTTGCCCTGATTATTGCAAACTAAGAGAAGGTCAAGTGGGGGTTTGCGGTGTTAGGTTAAACAAAAACGGTAAGCTTATGAGCGCTACCTATGGATCTTTGGTGTCTATTGCATTGGATCCTGTTGAGAAAAAGCCGCTGTTTCACTTTCTACCAGGGCATAAAACTCTCACTATAGCCACACCAGGATGTAATCTACACTGCCTTGGTTGTCAGAATTATGAAATATCTCAAGTGAAAATAGATGAATCAAACAAATCTTTTTTTGAAAATACTTTTGTGCCTCCTAAGGATATAGTAGATAAAGCTTTGGAAACGGCTTCTAAAAGTATATCCTATTCGTATTCTGACCCAATCATATTTTATGAGTATATGCTAGATATAGCAAAACTAGCCAAGGAAAAAGGTCTTAAAAATATTATGGTAACGGCTGGTTATATAACCGAAGAACCGGCTTTAGAGTTAATGGATGTTATAGATGCTTTTAGCATAGATTTAAAATTTTTTTCAGAAAAAGCTTATGCAAAATATTCTAAAGGGAAGCTTGAACCTATTTTAAACTTTATAAAACTGTGTTTAAAGCATGAAAAATGGATAGAGCTTACCACTCTTTTGGTGCCAAAATATCTTGATGAAGAACAACTAAAGCTAATAGCTAAGTTTATAAGTAAAGAACTTGGTCATCATATACCTTGGCATATATCAAGGTTTTTCCCGTATTATAAAGCCATGGACCTTTACCCTACGCCAGAGCCTATGATAGAAAGAGCTTATGAGATAGGTAAAGAAGAGGGTTTATACTATGTATATACTGGTAACATAAAATCAGAACACGAAAATACTATCTGTCCGAAATGTGGTAATACAGTTATAGAAAGGGATAGATACTTTATTAAAAGCCTAAAACTAACAAATGGTAAATGTAATTTTTGTGGTTATCAAATAGAAGGTGTTTTTGAAGAATAATTTATCTGATATAATATTAGACTATCTATATGGATAAAGATAGTTTGTTAAAACTTCTTACTTTACAAGAAAAGGAAGAAAGGGTTTTGAAGCTTTTAAGAGAGAAAGAAAAAATATTAGAAGAAATAAACACATTTGAAAAAAATCTTGAAGACGTAAACTCAAAAATAAATGATATAAACAAACAAAAGGAAAGTATCGAACATCAGATAGAAAATTTTATAAAAAGCATAGAAAATTACGAACAAATGCTAAACAAAATATCAAAGTCTTTAAAAACTGCCAAAAACAAAGAACTTTATAAAAATATACTAAGGGAAAAATCTAAAACCGAAAATGCCATAATAAACACAAGAAATTTGTTAAAACAAGCCTATACACAGCTAAACAATTTAGAGCATTCAAAAGAGATGAAAGAATTAATGTCTAGACAAAAGTTTATTTTAGAAGAGCTTAACAATCTTAAAGAGGATTTGGAAAATATGGAGATATCTATATCAAAAGCCCAAAAAGATTTAGAGGAGTATAGAGCTTCGTTGGATAAAAGCCTGGTAGATTTTTACGAAGATGTTAAAAATAGGGTTATACCGGTATTTGTGCCGATTGACAAGAAAGCTTGCTCATATTGTGGAACGATATTGCCTCTGGATTTTTACAACAGACTCATTCAAAACAACATATATACATTTATGTGTCCTAACTGCCAGCGTATTATCTACAAACATTTTGATATAATAAAATAATGAACTTTGAACAAATTATAGTAACCATTCCGGCTTTGATGATGGCTGTTATTTTTCATGAGATAGCACATGGAGCAGCGGCTTATATGATGGGAGATAAAACTGCCAAAGAAGCTGGGAGGCTTACTATAAATCCTATACCTCATATAGATTTACTTGGTACTATTATATTGCCCGGAATTTTGATGCTTGTGGGGTCTCCTATACTATTTGGATGGGCAAAGCCAGTGCCTATAGACCCGCGCAGATTTAAAAATTTGAGAATGGGTATGTTTATAGTATCTTTGGCAGGGGCTATGGCCAATATAACGATGGCTGTTTTAGGAGCTGTTGTTTTTAGGCTTTTAGAAGGCACTATAGCATCTGATATCAATCCACTTTTTTTTGCAAGTGTGGTAGATCCCCTTTTGTGGTTTTCAAGAGAGCTTGTTATAATCAACTTGGTGTTGGCATTCTTTAACCTACTTCCTATACCACCGCTCGATGGAAGCCGTGTAGTGATGAGTTTTTTCTCAGTAAAATATTGGCAGGAGTTTTACAAATTTGAACCGTATGGGTTTTTAATACTTACTCTTTTAATATTTACCGGTGTTATAGGAAGGATTATATACCCATTTATAGCCATAGCTTACAAAATACTTTTGGGTGGATTTGGCATATGAGAATAGTTAGCGGTATGAGGCCTACCGGTAAACTACATATAGGACATTTTTTTGGAGCTGTTAAAAATTGGGTAGAACTTCAAAAAGGCAATGAAACGCTTTTTTTTGTGGCAGATTGGCACGCTCTTACCACCTCTTATAAGGATATATCTAAAATAAAAGAAAATACCCTCGAAATGGTAGCAGATTGGATTGCGATGGGACTTGATCCAAACAAATCCACGTTGTTTGTCCAATCAAAGGTAAAATATCATGCCGAGCTGAACCTTATACTTAGCATGATAGTACCAAAAAGCTGGCTTGAGCTAAACCCCACTTACAAAGACACCAAATACAATCTCTTGAAAATAAATCATGTAGAAAAAGAATATGAAGAAAAGCTTAAGCCTCTTTTAGATATTATATTTCAAAACGCTCCAGCTAAAATAGAAGATGAAGATAATTTTAAAAATGTGATACTTGATGCTCTTACAGATGCTTTTATTAAGCTTTTGATAGAAGGTATAATAGATAAAGAAAAGCTTGGGGAGTTAAACATATCAAAAAGGGATTTTTACGAAACAGACACTTTTGGATTTTTTGGATATCCAGTTTTGATGGCATCAGATATACTTATTTACAACGCCGACGGTGTACCAGTAGGAGAAGACCAGCTTCCTCATATAGAGATAACGAGGGAAATAGCAAGGAGGTTCAACTATCTTTACAAAGAATTCTTCAAAGAACCAAAAGCCATACTTACAGAAACACCAAAGCTTCTTGGCACAGACGGGCGTAAGATGAGCAAATCTTACAACAATACAATCATGATAGATGAAACCGAAGAAGAAACTACTTCAAAGATTATGAAGATGTTTACAGACCCAGAAAAGCTAAGAAAAAACGATCCAGGCCACCCAGAAAAATGCAATGTTTTTAGCTATCACAAGATATTTACAAACAAAGACGACACTTCAAATATTGAGCTTGATTGTAAAAGCGGTAAACTTGGCTGTGTAGAATGTAAAAAGATGCTTGCTAAAAATCTAAACAACTTTTTAGCACCTATAAGAGAAAGAAGGAAAAACATAGATAAAGATATGGTAAAAAACATACTTGAAGAGGGCAACAAAAAAGCAAACGAGATAGCAAAATCAAATATGGATAAGATAAACGATATCTTAGGTCTATGAAGTTTAAAGGCTCTTACATAAGAGATTTTCCTGATGATAAGCCTTGTATATTGCTCACCGGACGCTCAAACGTAGGCAAATCCTCTTTGATAAATGCCATCGCCAATACTAAAATAGCTAGGGTTAGCAAAGACCCAGGGCTTACGGCTACGTTAAACTTTTATATAGAATCAGATATATACTTGGTGGATACACCAGGATATGGTTATGCAAAAAGATCAAAAAAAGAAAGGGAAGAATGGGCTCATATAATAAACGATTTTATCGAAAATCACAGTGAAAATATTGTTTCTGTCTTTGCTTTGATAGATGCGGTAGTGGGTCCTACTGAGCTTGATATCATGCTTATAGATTATTTAGATAGCAAAAGCCTAAATACTACAATAGTTCTAACCAAGATAGACAAAGCTACACAAAAAGAATTAAACGATTCTTTAAAACGTATTCTCGCTTTTAATAAAAACGTTGTAAAAACCTCTTCCAAAGAAGGCATTGGTATAAAACAGTTAAAATCAATGATAAAAGAATTATCCTATGTTAAAAAAAGATAAAACTCTAAGTATAGGCTTTACGATATTTTTGATAAGCCTTTTATTGCTTGCTTTATATACGCTGAGTCCATTTTTTACGCCTATTGTTTGGTCTATTATAGCTATAATTACTTTTTATCCTCTTCATCAAAGGTTATCAAAAGCATTAAAATCTGAAAATCTTAGCTCCTTCATCGTTACGCTTCTTATTTTGTTAATTGTAGTAATACCTTTTTCCGTGTTTGGGGTGCTTATCATAGAGCAAGGTATTTACCTTGTGCAAAATGCTAGTGCTTTTGTAATGAGCCTTGACCAGCAAAAAGTTTATCTCATATCCAAAAAAATACCTATCATAGGTAAGCATATAACTTATTATAAGTTTTTAAGATTCTTACATCTAAACGCACCCACTATAAATCAGGCGATAAATACAACCCTTACTTACATAGCTTCATTTTTAGGAGACCAGCTTAAAAATATGATATTTTTCATAGGTAGTTTTATATTAAAAGCTTTGATATTTTTAATGTCTACGTTTTTTATGCTAAGGGATTGGGATAAGTTTATAGACTTTGTAAAAGATATAGTTCCTATGAATACAAAAGATTTTGACACAATACTAAAAACTGTATACTCTACAGTGCTTAGTGTAGTATACGGATTTGTTGGTACTGCTTTGATACAAGCGGTGTTTGGATTTTTTATGTACTATTACTTTACTCCAAACTATGCTCTTGTGCTTGCTTTTGCAACGTTTATGTCTTCTTTTATACCGCCTCTTGGCACAGCTTTGGTATGGGTACCGTATGGATTTTACGTAGCATATCAAAATGGTATTTTACCTTCTTTAGGGTCTTTTGTATATTCAACTTTGTTTATAATAGGCTCTGATAATTTTGTAAGGCCTCTTCTTATGAAAAAAGCTATTCATATACCATACATACTTCTTTCTTTATCGGTGTTGGGTGGACTTTTTAGTATGGGTTTTTTGGGTATGTTTTTGGGTCCTATAGTATTTACTACGCTTATTACAGCTTTTAACATATATAAAGAAAAGTTTTCTTAAAAAGGTATTTGTATCGTTATAGTGGTGCCTTTTCCCTCTATTGATTCTATGTGCATTTTCCCTTTTAATATGCTTACAGATTTTGATACTATGAAAAGCCCTAAACCAAACCCTGGTTTATCGGTATTGGCTCTTTCAAATTCTTTTGTAATACTTGAAAGTTTGTTTTCTGGAATACCTATGCCGCTATCTTCTACTACTATTGTTAAATATTTGCCATTTATTTTAGCTTTTATCTTTATATAACCTTCTTTTGTGTATTTTACGGCATTTTCTAAGAGATTTGATATTATAGCTTCGTAAAGCTCCCAAGAAGAATTTACTTCTATTGGCTCCAAATCTAGCTTTACATCTAATTTTTTCTCTTCTATAAGAGATTCCAGCTCTTGTAACGCTTTCATTATAACATCTTCAAGCATAAAGGTTTGTTTGTTTAGTGTTGAGTATTCGTCTGCTTTTGCTATAAACACCACTTTGTTTAGAAGATTGTTTAGTTGTTTTAAAGCTCTTGATATTCTTTCTATATATATTTTATCTGGGTTCATTTCTAATAAAGAAAGGTTTGTAGAGATTATGGTAAGAGGGGTTTTAACCTCGTGGGAGAAGTTTAGTGCCATAGTGTATATTCTCTCCATAAAACTTATGAAACTGTTTGTTATGGCTTTTGCTATAAAAAATCCTGTAAAGGCTATAATTACTGAAAGTATCACCAATGCCAATATAAAGCTGCTTAAAAGCTTCTTTTTTATAGATTCAAATTTTGTCATGTTTCTTGCCACAATTACGGTAAGATGGTTTGGCAAAACAGCCCTTATATACATTATTTTTTTGCCGTTTATATATCCAAGGTGAAACCCCGGTTTAAATTTGTAAAACCTAAAGCTTGGGAAGTTTCTAGATATGCTAATTATGTTTCCATTTTTATCAAGCACCGCTATAGACTCATCGCTAAAGGTGAGCCATTTTGTATTTTGTGTTATATTTTGAGAGCTTATGTATGTGAGTTCTTGTTTTAAATCAGAGGCTACAAAATTATCTACCAATATACTAAAAGCTATATAAGAAGATATAGAAAATATAAAAACTATTGCAAAAATAACTAAGCTGTATACTACCGTAAGATAAGCAAGGGTATTTTCTTTTTTTTCTTCTAATCCCAATTATGCTCTTCTTGTGTTTTGGAGCTGTCTTTTGGCTCTATTGAATAGCCTATGCCGTACACAGTTCTTATCTGACAACCAGAACCTTCTATTAGCTTTCTTATAGTCCTTATGTGAGACCTTAAAGAGAAAGATGATGGCTCTTCGTCTATTCCCCATGCGTAACTCAGTAGTTGTTCTACCGTTACAACTCTTCCGACGTTTGAGATAAGTTTTTCCAATATTAAAAATTGCTTTTTAGTAGCTGGTATAATTTTGCCATCTATCTGGATTGTGAAATTAGAAGTGTCTAAAGAAAGCTTTTCGCAGGTTAGCTCTGCGTTTGTCGATTGTCTTGTTCTTCTTACTATGGCTTCCATACGCGCCAAAAGTTCTTTCATATCAAAAGGTTTTGTAAGATAGTCGTCAGCTCCTATGTTGAAGGCGGTAAGCTTATCGTTTATGCCATCTTTTGCTGTAAGTACTAAAAATGGAGTTTTCAGATTTTCTTCTCTTGCGTTTTTCAAAAGCTCAATACCGTTTTTAGGTCCTAACATCAAGTCAAGTATTATTATGTCGTAAGATTTATCTTTTGTGGCGTATTTAGCGTCTTCAAAGTTTGATACAAAATCTGCAAGCCACCCTTTGCTGCGGATTATATCTTTTATAGATAAAGCTAAGTCTATATTATCTTCTACTATAAGAACCTTCATGCTTTCACGTTTAGCTTTTCTCCTGTGTAGGGCGGATTGTTTGAGTTGTTTGTATTGCTAACTTCGCCTAACAGCTGTTGCACTACGTTAGATTGATTGTCCAACATAGATTTTAAGCCCCATATTTGTTGCTTATTTACATTGCTAGCTTGCTGCATGTCCGTTGCTATGTTTGCTATATCCATGTAACTCATGTTAACACCTCCTATACATTAATATAGGATATATCGGTTCAAAAATCAAGTATTTTAGTCTTTACTTTTTAAAAGTTTTTTTATATAAGACGCCATATAGGTGGGGTTTTGGTCTTTGTCAAAGAATATGGTTTTTAGGCTTTCATTGTAAATTACATATATATTGTCGGTGTGGTCTATAAGATACTTTTCTGTTTTGGAAGGGACTATTTTATAAACTACACCATAGCTATCTGCCACTTTCTTTATGTAGTTTGGGTTCCCTGACAAACCGCTGAAATCCTTGTTGAAAAACTTAGCGTACTTGTTGGCAATCTTCGGCGTATCTCTTTTTGGGTCTAAAGTTATAAAAAGGACTTTTACATACTTTCTATCGTTTCCAAGCATATCATACATAGAAGATAGTCTATGCAGCACAGTAGGGCATACGTCTGGACAGTGAGTATATCCAAAATAAATCAAAATCACCTTATAGCGATTCTCATAATCTTTCAAAGATATTTCTTTATTGCCAGAGAAAAGCTTAAAATTAAAAGGCTTCGCGTTTATGCTTGGATTTACCTGCTTTTCACAAGAAAAAAACAAAATACTAAATATAACAACAAAAATTAACGTTAATTTACGCACAAAAATTATTATAACATAACTAATTGATTTCTCTGTTTATACCTTTTATATATATTTGTTCTAATATTCTTTTAACTATGGGAGCCGCTGTAAGATTGCCTTCTATACCGTGCTCTACTATGACGCCTACTACATATTTTGGGTCTCTGTAGGGTGCAAATCCTACGAACCAAGCGTCTGGTTGATATTTCCATGGGCTGTTTGGACCTACGTGTTTTCCAAATACTACTTGAGCTGTACCGGTTTTGCCTGCTATATCTACAATGGTAGAAAATGCATTTGTCCCTGTACCTTTTAAAACCACTTCTCTTAAACCTTTTTTGACTATAGAATAGTCTTCTAATGGCGCCTTTACATATTTGTATACTTTTCTACTGTTTTTAAATATGACTTTGCCGTCTGCCGTTTTTATTTCTTTTAAAAGCGTGGGTTGATATATGACGCCGTTGTTTGCTATTCCTTCCATCATGGTTACTTGCTGAAGAAGTGTTACGAGTACGTATCCTTGGCCTATACTCATATTTACAGTATCTCCTTCATACCAAGGTTGATGAAATTTTCGTAGTTTCCAGCTTTTAGTAGGCAAAAAGCCGGGTGAGTTGTATAGTTCAAAAGGAATACTGGAACCATAACCAAAATCTTTTTCTATATCGTATATTCTTTTTTGTCCAAGCTTCATGCCTAGCTGATAAAAAAAAGTATCGCAAGAGTTTTGAATAGCTTGGTCTATAGTTTGGTATCCAGTATCATATCTAAGCCAGTTGTAAAATATATGGTTACCCACTTTTATGTATCCGGAACAATCAAGAGTGGAAGACGGGGTTATAACACCATATTTCAAAGCTGCTATAGCAATAGGGACTTTAAAGACAGAGCCCGGTGGGTATATAGCTTCTGTAGCTCTATTTAAAAATGGTCTTAAAGGATTGTTTATAATTTTATTCCAATCTTTATATATATCGTTTGGATTGTATTCTGGAAAACTATCTAATGCCAATATCTCACCGTTGTGGGCATTCATCACAATAACAGCCCCTACTTTCTGTCCAGAATCTAAAAATACTTTGTGTACTATGTTTTGGATTTGAGAGTTGATAGTAAGTACTACAGTATCACCTTGTACTGGAGATTTTTTATCTATGGTGTATAACTCTTTTCCTAAAGCGTTTACCATTATTTTTTTGTAGCCCAACGTACCTATAAGGTATTTATTGAACCTTTTTTCAATGCCTGCTTTTCCTACCAAACTTTGCGGTCCTATGTTATATTCTTTTAGCTCTTTGGCAGATGGTAATCCTACGTATCCTATTATGTGAGCATATTCTTCCCCATATGGATATACCCTTTTTGGTACTATACCTACAAAAATACCAGGAAATTTGTATGAGTTTGTATAAAATGTTTCTAATTGCTCTGTATTTAGATTGTCCATTATTTTTATAGGGGTGATAGAGTTTTTGTTGGCTTTTATTATATTGGTTATATCTATGCCAAACAACTTTTTAAATCTTTCTATTTCTTTTTCTAAATGTTTGTTTTCAGATATTTCTTGAGGGTCTATGTATAGGTCGTAAGTAGGAATATCGTAGGCAAGCTTTACACCATCAGAGCTTTCAATGGCTCCTCTTGGTGGATATAGCAGTTGAAGTCTGGTGTAGTTTTGCTTTGATTCTTCGTAATATTTTTGTCCTTTTATCACCTGAAGGTAAAACAGTCTTACGCCTACTACTATATAAGCGATTGATATTAAAAGCGCAAAAAATAAGTAATTTTTTTTCATTTTTTATAAAACATGTTTAAAGCTAAAAATATTAGGCAATCCACCAAAACTGCCATGGCAAAACTTATAAAACCAATGCGTATATAACCATACTTTATATAAATTATAGCAACGTTTGTTATTTTTACAAGTATATCGAAAACGGAAAAAGCAGGTAACTTTAGATAATCATCTTCAAAATCTATAGTATAGCTAAATAAAAATCTTGCTAAAATTGTATAAAAAGTATAGCTAAAAGTAAATATACCAAAGGTATTTGCACTCAAATCCATCAAAACTCCAAGCAAAAAAGCTTTTAATGGAGCGTACGGATTTTCTATACTTAGAAATACTAACGGTAAAAAAGCTTCTGGAAAAGGATACGTTCCACTTCCCTCTAGTAAGAAAAATTCCAATATGAAAAGCACTATAAAAGATAAGAAGAAATACTTTTTATTCATTTTCTATTGCCTACAACTACAACAAAATCATATATATTAGGATTTGCTAAAGGCTGAACAATTACATTCAAGAAAAATAAATTTTTAGCTCTATTTACACTTATAACTTTTCCAACTAGCAAATAAGGTATTTCTTGGTTTTTTAGGCTTCTAAAATAAATTAAATCACCAACATTTATATTGTCTCTTGAGCTTGCATTTATAATTTTCCCAGTGGGATACCCTCCCTTGTAAATATACGTATCGCCGGTGGCATAGTCATATACAAGCGTATGAAATTTTTTGTTATATACCGTCATTACATAAGCGGTGTTTTTATACGTTTTAGATACTATGCCCACAAAATATCCATTTGAAGATACTATATCCCCTTCTTTTATATGGCCGTTGTTTTCTATCTCTATGAAACTTTTTTTCCCTGATAAGTCGTAGCCTATTACTTTTGATACATATATATTGGGATTTGTGCTTGGATTTATAAAAGATAAGCTGTTTGATATATAATATAGTTGTCTCGACTCATTCTGGCATTTTGACAATTCATTTATGAACGTTTCGTAGTAAGCAAGTTTCTTTTTTAGCAAAGCATTTTCTTTTTGTGCGTTTAATAAGTTTACATAGTTAGAAATCAAATCTCTACCAAAAGCATAAATACTCAATCTATAACTGTTTATATAGTTGAAAGGATTGTATTTTATTAATATGTAGCTTGTTTGTGTAGGAATGAATATGGAAAATAAAGAAATAATAAGCAAAAATAAATATAAAAGGTTGAGCCTCATGCAAAAGATACTTTCTTTAGAAGCTCTATATCGTCTACTACCTTACCAACACCTCTTGCAACAGCTCTTAATGGGTCTTCGCAATAATAGGTTTTTATACCTAAATCTTTGGTAAGCTTGTTGTGTAAATTCTTAAGCAAAGAGCCTCCTCCTGTTAGCACTATGCCTCTTTCTACTATATCTGCAGCTAATTCTGGAGGTGTTTTTTCCAAAGTGGTTTTTACAGCACTTACTATAGCGTTAAGAGTATCTTCCAAAGCCTCATATATTTGAGTAGAATCTACAACTATAGACCTTGGAAGCCCAGTGGCGTCTCTTCCTCTTACTTCCATTTCTTTGTTTTCCGTTGGGTATACGGCCGAGCCTAGTTCTAATTTTATCTTTTCTGCAGTTTGCTCACCTATAAGCATGCTAAACTTTCTTTTTATATATTCGGTGATAGCTTCGTTCATTTCATCTCCAGCTATTTTTAGAGAATGGGATATAACTATGCCAGACAAAGATATAACTGCTATATCGGTAGTACCACCACCTATATCTACCACCATGTTGCCTACAGGTTCGGAAATTGGTAAATCTGCTCCAATAGCTGCTGCCATAGGCTCTGCTATGAGATAAACTTCTCTGGCTCCTGCTGATTTGGCTGCATCTATAACTGCTCTTTCTTCTACCGGTGTTACGCCAGATGGGACTCCTACTACTACCCTTGGCTTTGGTTTTAAGATACCTTTCCCAAGCGTTTTTTTTATGAAATGCGATATCATTACCTGCGTAACCTCAAAATCTGTTATAACTCCATCTCTTAGGGGTCTTACTGCTTTTATATACTCAGGAGTTTTACCAAGCATTTCTTTTGCTTCTGCTCCTACTGCTAAAACTTTATGTTTTCTAGAGTCTATAGCCACTATAGATGGTTCTTCTAAAACGATGCCTTTTCCTGGTACAAATACCAAACTGTTGGCTGTCCCTAAGTCAATACCTATTGCGCTGTTCATGAATCCAAACATATAAATATTTTATCTTATTTTTGATATATTGTTTTTGCCAAATTGTAAATGCTATCAGCTAGGTATATATAATGTTCTTTATTTTCTAGATTTGATATCAGATCTTCTGGTAAAAACTCATATCCATGATAAGCTCCTATCAGAGCCCCTGTGATAAATCCTATAGCGTCTGTGTCGCCCCCAAATTCCCAATATGAGTTTATAGCGTTTACAAAAGCTTCGAAAGGATACTCTATACCTTCTGATAGAAAATAGTACAAAGAAAGCCCAAAACTCTCAAGCACGTAGCTTCCGTTTCCTATCGATAGGATAGCTTTCTCTTTTGAATATCCACTTTCTAATGCATCTATTATAACACCTATTGTCTTTTTTGTATTTTGACTATTTACTTTTGAGCTTAAAATATTCAAGAGCTCTATCCTATTTTCTATAGTATCCAACATTTCGTCGTTGTTTATAGCTTTTACAAGAAAAGCGTTAAATAAGATAGCTGCATCCAATACCTCGGAGCTTCTGTGGGTTAGGGCGGTGACTAGTTTTGCAGCTTCTTCTGATAACTCTTCATTGTCAAAATGAAGCATTGACACTGCTATTACTCTTAATATACCCTCTACTGAAGAAAACCTAAAACCTTCGGTGATATTGTTTGATAAGTTGTATATGGCTTTTAATATGAACGGGTCTGGGTATCTATGAATGTTTTCACTAAAAGCCCAAGACTTTAGCTTGTCAAAGTAGTTGTATATATCTAATTTTTTAGATTCTACTATGGATTCTAGCAAAAGCCTTGCTATTGTAGTTTCATCAGATGTTTCGTTTGGAGCTTGAAAAAAAGCCGGTGAGCTAGGATGAGGTTCTACGAAAGTGGTTATTGGTAAATCTCTGTAAAAATCTTCCACTTGGTAGATATCAAGCTCTTCAAAAGACTTTCCTATGGCATCTCCTATGGCAGAACCAAGTACAATACCTCGAAACTTTTCTTTCATAGAAGACCTTTGGTAGAAAGTATGCCTTTGTCGTGTTTTGATATAGCTTGTCTTACGCTAAAAGCCAAAGACTTAACGGCACACTCGGCTATATGATGTAGTATGTGTCCTTCTAATACTTTTATATGAATAGTAGCTTTTGATTCTAAGGCAAAACCTTTTATAAATTCCCATATTAGTTCAAAATCAAACTCTGTAATCTTTCCTCTTAAATCTTTTTTGTCGTAATAAAAAAGTCCTCTTCCAGAAAAATCAAGGGAGCAAAGCACTAAAGCCTCATCCATAGGAAGTATTGCAAAACCATATCTATTTATGCCAGATTTGTCTCCTAAGGCTTTTAGCATAGCTTGACCTAGGGTTATACCAACATCCTCCACAAGATGATGGTAAGATACATCTATATCGCCTTCGGCTTTTAGCTTTATATCTATAAAACTATGTTTTGAAAAGCTCTCAAGCATATGGTTTAAAAATCCAACGGGGGTTTCTATTTGGTAAACACCAGATCCCTCTAAATCTATCTCTATATCAATTGTAGTTTCTTTTGTCTGTCTAAATATGTGCGCTTTTCTCATATGTACTCTTCCTTCATATAATCTCTTAAAACTTTTGGTACTAGTATCTTATTGTCTTTTGTTTGGTAGTTTTCCATAATGGCCACCAAAGTCCTACCCACCGCCAAAGAAGAGCCGTTTAGCGTATGCACAAACCTATTTTTGCCAGTTTTGTCTTTAAACCTTATATTTGCTCTTCTAGCTTGAAAGTCTTCGCAGTTTGAGCAAGAAGAAATTTCTCTATACTTATTTTGAGATGGTATCCATACTTCTATATCGTATGTTTTAGAAGCGGAAAATCCTATATCTCCTGAGCAAAGTGCTACTACTCTGTATGGAAGTTCCAGTAGCTGGAGTATTTCTTCCGCATTTAACAATAGTTTTTCAAGCTCTTCGTAAGAATTGTCAGGATGTACTATTTTTACAAGCTCCACTTTATCAAATTGATGTTGTCGTATAAGCCCTTTTATGTCCTTGCCGTGAGAACCAGCTTCTCTTCTATAGCAAGGCGTGTAAGCGGTAAGGTTTATAGGTAAATCGCTTTCTTGAAGTATGGTATCTCTATAGGCATTTACAAGAGAGACCTCTGCCGTAGGTATTAGATACAACTCGTCATCTTTTATGTAATAAAGCTCCTCTTGAAATTTGGGCAACTGCCCTGTGCCGATAAGAGCCTCTCCTTTTACAAGATGGGGTACTATCATCTCTTTATAGCCATTTTTTGTGTTTACATCAAGCATAAAATTTATTAGAGCCCTTTCTAACTTAGCCAATGGCCCTTTCAATATGCTGAACCTACTACCCGACATAGCGCTAGCTTGGTCAAAATCTATAAGCCCTCTTAACACACCAAGCTCTGAGTGGTCTTTTATTTCAAAATCAAACTTTGGCAATTCTCCCCATCTTTTTATCTCTACGTTGTCATTTTCGTCTTTACCGTACGGCACACTCTCGTGCAAGAGATTTGGTATTCTAAGAAGTAAGTCTTCTATATATTTTTCTATGCGCCGAAGCTCATCTTCTAGCTCTGCTATATCGTTTTTTAAATTCTTTATCTCTTCTTCTAGTTCTTCTGTGTCTATGCCTTGTTTTTTTAAGATACCTATTTCTTTGCTCTTAGAGTTTCTTAAAGCCCTTAAATCTTCTAACCTCTTTATCTTTTGCCTTCTTTCTTCGTCTAGTTTTAGTATGTCGTCTATTCTGTCTTTCAAAAAGATATCTCTTTTAGCAAGATTCTCTTTCACAAAATCAGGATTTTTCCTTATAAGTTCAATATTTATCATAGCTTTACCACCCTATAAACTTTATCATCTTTTAATTCGATTATTTTCTCTTCTGGCACATTTATACCAGCTGGTACTTTTATCTTTTGTATTAGGCTTTTAATATCAAACTTCATATGAGAACCGTTTAAAGTGGATATCAATATATCAAAATCTTCATTGTCGTTCAAAAATAGGAAATCCCGAATGTTTAGAGCTTTCTGTTTTAACACATTTACACCCTGAGACGTTCTTGATTTTATTGGAATATCTTCTAACTTTATTTTCTTCGCATAGCCTTCCTCTGTTATTAAAAGCCCAAATACTTTGTTTTCCAACGCTTTTACAACCACAGCTTCATCTTTATCGTTTAATTTTATGCATTGTAAAGCTTTAGAGCTAGACGTGGAAGCTCCAACATCCTGAGTTTGTATTCTATTTATATAGCCTTTTTTCGTGATGATAATTATCTCATCTTCATCTTGAGAGCCACTTATGTAAACTACTTCTTCACCTTCTGATAGCTTTACAATTTGAAAACCTTGGGTTTTATATTCAAATTCCACCAAGGGTATTTTTTTAATACAACCTTTGTTTGTCAAAAGTAGAAGTCTTGAGTTGTATTGCTCTCTTACAAATACTCCTACAGCATATTCGTCTGTATCTTTCATGTGTACTACGCTTCCAGAAAGGGCTTCAGAGCCGGCTGTCCAGTAAACCCTTCCTTTGTTTGATATGATAAAGAGGCCTTCTGTGAATTTTAGTCTTGCTATATTTATGATTGGAGATTTTTCTTCTTTTTCTGATACTTCGCTATCAAGAAGCTCTAAAGGTTTTACGAAGCCATTTTTTGTTATGAAAACATCTACGTAGGTATCTTCTTTAACCATACCTTCTATAAAGGTTTTTCTTGGGTCTTTAAAACGCTCAGCCAGTTCTTTGGTTTCGCTTATAAATATATTTATCCTTTCTTGCTTGTTTTCTAGAATGTTTTTATATTTTTTGATATTTTCTATAAGTTCATCGTGTTCTTTTTGAAGTTTTGAAGTTTCTAAGGATGTTAACCTTTGAAGCCTTAAATCAAGAATAGCCTGAGCTTGTTTTTCTGTCAAAGACCATCCTTTCATAAGCCTTTCTTTGGCGTCTTGAGTATCCTCTGAAGCTCTTATGGTTTCTATCACTTTATCAATGTCTTTTATGCAAATCAAAAGCCCTTCTACTATATGAAGTCGTTCTTCGGCTTTTCTTAGGAAAAATTCTGTTCTTCTGTAAATTACGTTTAGTCTATGCTTGAAAAACTCCGTTAAAATATCTTTTAAATTTAAAAGCTTTGGTTCAAGCCCCACTAAAGCCACCATGTTTATAGGAAAGTTTTTACGTAGTGGCGTGTTTTTGTATAGCTTTTTTAATACTGCATCCCCTTTTGCATCTCTTTTTAATTCTATTACTATCCTTATACCTTCTTTATCGGATTCATCTCTTAAATCAGATATTTCTTTTAGCTTGCCAGACCTTGCTAGCTCCGCTATCTTTTTTATAAGCTCTGCTTTGTTTACCATGTAAGGGATTTCTGTTATTATTATTTGTTCTTTTCCAGAGCTTGTTTTTTCTACCCTTGCCTTTGCTTGTATCGTAACTTGTCCTCTTCCAGTTTTATAAACCTCTGGTGATACTTCCCCTACTATGATACCCCCTGTAGGAAAATCTGGGCCTTTTATGTATTGCATAAGCTCTTCTACAGTTATATCTTGGTTTTGGGCCAAAGCTATCAGTGCATCGCAAACTTCTTTTAAGTTGTGAGGTGGTATAGAAGTGGCAAGCCCTACTGCTATACCTGTAGTACCGTTGCAAAGTAAATTTGGCATTTTTGCCGGCAGGACCTGGGGTTCCATTACGCTTTCATCAAAGTTTGGTATGAAATCAACGGTATCGTTTTCTATATCCTCTAAAAGACTCAGAGTGATTTTAGAAAGTTTTGCTTCTGTATATCTCATAGCTGCTGGGGGATCACCATCTATAGAACCAAAGTTGCCTTGTCCTATGACAAGAGGATATCTTAAGTTAAAATCTTGTGCCATTCTCACAAGAGCATCATATATAGCTTGGTCTCCGTGTGGGTGATATCTTCCCATTGTATCTCCCACTATACGAGCACATTTTTTAAAGGGTTTGTCTGGGGTAAGGTCCATTTCATACATTGCATACAGTATTCTTCTTTGGACAGGTTTTAATCCGTCTCTTACGTCTGGTATAGCCCTACCTACTATAACAGACATTGCATAGTCAAGGTAAGATTGTTTAGCTTCTTCTTCTATAGGGATTTCCAATATTTCCATAAATAAAATTTTATCATATAAAAAGCCTTAAACTATTAAAACTTTTCACTCATAAGCTTTGTGCTATAATGTTAAAACTATGGAATTTGAAGCCGTTATAGGATTAGAAGTGCATGTGCACATGGATACCAAAACAAAAATGTTTTGCTCTTGCAAGATAGAATACGATGCTCCACCAAATACAAATGTATGCCCAGTATGTATGGCATTGCCAGGTAGCCTTCCAGTGATTAACAAAAGAGCTGTGGAGTATGGCATCAGAACATCATTGGCATTAAATTGCAACATAAATCTAACATCAATAATGGCAAGAAAACACTATTTTTATCCAGATTTACCAAAAGGCTATCAAATATCTCAATATGAAAAACCTTTGGCTGAACACGGTTTTGTGCTTTTAGAAAATAAGAAAGTAAGAATAAGAAGACTTCACTTAGAAGAAGATGCTGGTAAAAACAACCACTATGAAAATAGCTCTTTGGTGGATCTCAATAGAGCTGGTACTCCTCTTATGGAGATTGTGACAGAACCAGATATAAATTCTAGCGAAGAAGCAAAAGAGTTTTTAGAAAAGCTAAGGGCTATAGTAAGGTATGCCGGTGTTTCAAAAGCTGATATGGAAAAAGGTCAATTAAGATGCGATGTGAATGTGTCTTTAAGGCCTAAAGGTTCAAAAGAGCTTGGCACTAGAGTAGAAGTAAAAAACGTAAACTCTTTTAAATTTGTACAAAAAGCTATAGAGTACGAGATAGAACGTCAAAAAGCTATACTCTTAGAAGGAAAGTCTGTAGAGCAAGAAACAAGGGGCTTTGACCCTCAAAGCGGCAAAACCTTTGTAATGAGAACAAAAGAAGAAGCAGAAGATTACAGATATTTTAAAGATCCTGATTTACTTCCCCTTATCCTAAGCGAAGAGCTTTTAAAAAATATAAAAGACAATATGCCGGAGCTTCCAGACGAACGAATAGAAAGATTTATGAGAGATTATGGACTTTCAAGATACGAGGCTTCAGTGCTTACTAATTTTAAGGAGCTTGGAGACTTTTTCCAAGAAGCCACAGAATACACTAAAGAATACAAAGCCCTTAGCAATTGGCTTTTAAACGATGTGCTCGGATTTATGAATGAAAACCAAATAGAAGAAATACCTATAACACCAGAGCATCTTGCAAAGCTTGTAGAGCTCATCAAAAAAGATGTGATATCTACAAAAATAGCGAAAGAAGTTATAAAAGATATGTTAATAAGCAAAAAAGACCCAGATATTATCATAGAAGAAAAAGGTCTAAAACAAATATCAAACGAAGATGAGATAAAAGCGGTGGTAATAAGCGTCCTTGAAAAATTCCCTCAAGAAAGAGAAAGACTAAAAAACGGCGAAGAAAAACTAATAGGATTTTTGGTAGGAGAAGTTATGAAGCTTACCAAAGGCAAAGCAAATCCAAAACTTGTAAATAAGCTTATAAGAGAGTGTTTATGATAATAGCCATAGGCTCAGACCACGCTGGTTTTGATTTAAAAGAAGCTTTAAAAGAACATATAATATCAAAAGGCCATGAGCTTATAGACTGTGGCACCTACTCTAAAGAATCCACAGATTATCCTCTTTATGCTAAAGAGGTGGCTCTTAATATCAAAAACCAAAAGGCTGATAGGGGTATACTGATATGTGGAAGCGGTCTTGGTATGTCCATAAGTGCCAACAAGATAAAAGGTATAAGGGCTGCCCTTTGCCTAAATGAATATATGGCAAGGATGAGCGTAAAAGACAACAATGCAAACATCTTATGCCTTGGTGCTAGAGTAATAGGGGTTGAGTTGGCAAAGTCTATAGTGGATGCTTGGTTTGACGCACACTTTGAAGGCGGACGTCACGAAAGAAGGTTAAGAATTATAGCATCCTTTGAAGAAGAGTGTTTATAAGTGAAAAAAATCGTTATAACAGGCGGGGCTGGGTACATAGGTTCTCACATGCTAAAAGAAGCCCTAAAAAGAGGCTATGATGTCCTTGTGATAGACAATCTATCCACTGGGCATAGAGAATTTGTAAAAGGTGGAAAGTTTTTAAAAGCTGATATACAAAGCGAAGAAGCCTTTAAGGCGATTGAAGAGTTTAAACCAGATGCGATAGTTCATTTCGCAGCTTACATAGCAGTGGAAGAATCGGTTCAAAACCCTATAAAGTATTATGAAAATAATTTTTGCAACAGTTTAAAGCTTTTAGAATACGCTGTAAAAGTCGGAGTAAAGAGCTTTATTTTTTCATCAACAGCAGCTGTTTACGGTATAAAATCCGATAAACCTGTAAAAGAAACAGACTCTATAGAACCCATAAACCCTTACGGTCAAGCCAAGGCAAACTTTGAAAAAGCCTTAGAGGATGTATCTAGAGTGAGCGATTTAAAATACGTAATACTAAGATACTTCAACGTAGCTGGAGCAGACCCAGAAGGAGAGCTTGGTCAAATTTCCAAAAAACCAACACATCTTATTTTAAGAGCCTTAAAAGCGGCAAAAGGTGAGATAAAAGATTTTGGCATATACGGCACTGATTACAACACGAAAGATGGCACTTGCATAAGAGATTATATACATGTGTCTGATCTTGTGGATGCTCATTTTGAAGCTATGAGATACCTTGAAGAAGGCGCTGACTCAGATATTTTTAACTGCGGTTACGGAAGAGGTTTAAGCGTAAAAGAGGTGGTTGATATAGTAAAAGATGTAACAGGTGTTGATTTTCCAGTATATAATTACAACAGAAGACCAGGAGACCCACCTGTTCTTATTGCAAACGTTGATAAGATAAAAAATACACTTGGCTGGAAGCCAAAATACGATGATCCTTACTTCATAGTAAAAACCGCTTGGGAATGGGAGAAAAAGCAACGCTAATTTTAAGCTTTTCTTATATGGTCTAATGTGTTTATTAAAAGACCCAAAACAATAAGAGAAGACCCAATTATTTCATAAATATCCATACGCTCTTTTAGAATAATCATAGAAGAAATCATACCTATTACAGGTGTAAGCAGCATTGTAAGTCCCATAAAACCAGAAGGGAGCCTTTTTATCGCATAGCTCCATATAACCCATGCCAAAGCGTTTGCCAAAACTGCGTTATAGATTATACCAAACAATAGAAGATAGGAAAATTTTATATAAAATTTTTCAAATAGTATTGCAAAAAATAAAATCCCGACACTACCTATTAACATTTGCCAAGCGTTTATGGCCACTATATCTAAGGCTAGACTGCGGTGTTTTTTCTGCCATATTACTGCAAAAGCCCAAGATATGCCGCTCAAAATAGCAAGAACATCTCCTAAAACACCTTTACCATCTACCATACGCCAAGGCTCTAAAACCAAGGAAAGTCCTATAAAAGCTACAATGTTGCTAACTATTTCCTTTCTATCTGGTATTTCTCTTAAGATTTTCCAAGAAAACAACACAAGCCAAAAAGGCATCGAATAAACTAATATCGCTGTTTTACCAGCTTTTGCAAATTTAAGAGCCAATATCGTAAGTCCTACAAAACCTGTAGTTTGTAAAAGCCCTAATACACTCACATATTTAACATGCTTTAGCTTTAAGCTTTTCTTATTAAAAGCCAATATACTAAAAAGCAAAAATGAGCCTAAAATGCTTCTAAAGAAAGCAAAATAAAGCTCTGGCATATACTGTATTGATTGTTTCATTAAAACCCAATTGTAACCCCATATAAAAGATAGCAATATTAGTAAGAAAAAAGCTTTTTTGTCTATGTTCATTAAATATATTTTAAGATTGTTAGATTCTTCTGATTTGCTATCAAATCCATTAAAGACTGATAGGCTAACTGATATTGAGAATAGTCTGTCAATACATTAGCTACGTTGGCATCTTGATAATTGGCAAGTTCATTTGTAGCTACAGTGGTGGTGTTTGTTAGGATGTTGTTTTGGGTTTGTATATTTTGGATATAGCTTCCTACTTGGGCGTTGACATAAGATATTTGGTCTATAGCTCTTTGTACATTAAATATATAGCTACCATTTGGTATTTGGCTTGTGTTAAATTGATAAAATGCACCATTTACTACGTCTGTAGCTGTAAGAGATTGAGAAGCCAGCATAGAGCTTATTTCTAAGCTGTAAGTACCGTTTTGATTTTTAACAAAATCTGCGTAAGCGGCACCGCTTGAGGATAAATTTATTAGATTTGCTACATCTATTAGGCTCATATTGGCAGTATAGTCTATCGGTATGGTGCTAGAGCTTATTCTTATTTCCAGTATTCCACTTGTTCCAATTGGTGCAGTCAAACTGTTAAACGATTGAGAAGAAATTACCATGTTTGCCCCAAGTTCTTTATCTATAGTTGGAAGCCCCAAGCTTAGTCTATCGGCAGCTTGTTTTAATACAGAAAAAACGCTTTCTTGTTTGAAAGAAGAAGATACATATTGGTTTAAATCCACTATGCTTAAAGGTTTGGCTACATCTTTACCTGCTATCTCTAAAGAAAACGTAGAATTTGAGTTTTGTCTTATAAAAGCTTGCAACGTACCGCTAAATACGTTGTTTATGTAGTTGGATAATTCTAAAAGATTTGAAGGTGTTTGGTCTAATGTATAAAGGGAATTGCTGTCTACTAAAGAATAGGTAGCTGAAAGGTTGTTGGTAGATGGGGATATTTCTATGCCGTATGTGTTATCTATGTTGTGTAGTATGGAGGCTTTAAAGTTTCCACCGGTAGAGGTGGATATTTTGTTTAATAAAGTAGCCAATGTGTCGGTGCTTGAATATGAGATATCGTAGATATTTGTGGATGAGGCCGTTGCTATGCTTAGAGAGATAGTACCAGATATTCCTAAACTTGAATTTGTAGAAGATAGTCCAGCGTTCCAATCCCATTCGTACGGTGTGTTGTTGTAATTTATCTGATATACGTTGGTACCATAGTGTATTATAAGCTCTCCTGGGCCCGAAAAGCTTTGTGTGTAAGAGTTGTATGAGGTTGATGTAGTTTGTATATTTAGGCCAAATACATTTTGACCGTTTAGGTATGTTGGTACTTGGTAAGAATTTGATATCTGTGTATAGTAATCCGTTGTAGAAGCTTGATAAGAAAAATCAGGGTTAAAAGGCTGTATGGACAATGAAGAGCCACCAAACAGATAATTGTTTCCAAATTTCTCGTTTGCTTTTGACAGAGTAAGGTTTAATATAGAATAGATACTTTGTCCCATATTTATAAGCTGGGTTGAATTGTAGGTGGCTTCGTTTGCTGCTGCTACAACGTCTGTATTTACTGTTTGAAGATAATCGTAAAGGTTTCCGAGTATAGATGTTGTAGTAGTTAGTGCGTTGCTAGCAGAGAAAGCGTTTTGTGAATATGTTGATAAAAGCACTATCTCTTTTTTTAAATTTATAACTTGCTGGGTGTCTCCGGGATTTTCGCTTATATTTAACAGCTTATATCCTGTTGAGGCTTCTTCTATTGTGTCCTGTAAGTTATTAAGCACCACATTATCCTGTGATTTGTAAAAGTTGTAAAGGCTTAAATCCGGTATAGCACCTGCCATAGCTTATCCTCCGTTTACCATATTGAGAGTGGTTTGCATTAGATTGTTCAATATCCCTACTATGCTTGCAGAAGCTTGATAGTCTTGTTGCAGGTTTTGTAGTGTGATGTATTGTTGGTCTAGAGATACTCCTTGGACTTGTTCTACTTGAGAGCTTATTGAATTTACCAAAGAACTCATGCTGCTATAGCTTGTTTGTAAAATATTCACAGTAGAAGCTACAGAACCTATAAGTGTTTGATATAAACTCTTTGAAGATGCCCACCAGCTGTTGGAGTAATAAGAAAAGTTGGAAGCTGAATTTGGGTCTACGTTTTGTAATATTGCGCCAAGGCTTGGATTTATAGATATACTGGAAGCATCTATACCTTCAAAAACCATTTCGCTTTTATATATATTGCCACCGCCCATTAAAAAGTTTGAAGACGAATCTGCTACAGTATAGTTTGATGGATTTGAAGAGCTTATAGCTAGAGAGTACGTCCCATCTGGATTTGATACAACGCTAGCGCTAAAAAGACCTATAAGAGCTGGATTTGAGTCTATTAAAGTTGTCAAAGAGTTTAGAGAATATTGTCCATAGTTTGTTATGGAGTATATAGCGACATTTCCATTGTAAAATGTGAGTGTAGCGTTTTGTCCTATTCCATAAGAAGATAGCGATACCGTGTTGCTTATAACATTTTTGCTAAATACGTAAGTGTTGTGAGAATCTGTTATGCCATATTTTGATTGATTTAAAGATGCTATATGTAAAGAGTATAAGCCTGTAAAGCTACTTCCGCTATCTACTATATTGTATTGGTTTGGATTTTTTATCTGGATTCTAAGATGATATAACCCATCTTGTTCTTTTACGATGCTAGCACTAAACAATGTTGCAGATGGTATTTGCGATAGCTCGTTTGCTATTTGAACTAAGCTTTGATTTGTGTATGTAATGCTAAAAAGTGGTGTTGTATTGTTTCTAAAGGTCAATACTCCTGTTTGTGATATGGTATCTGTGGAAGATGAAAGACCTATGGGCATATCTACAAAGGGTGATGAAACTATGTTAGCATAGTATTTACCTTGGAGATTTGGGTTGTTGTTTATAGCATTTACAATCTGGTCTAAAGACATATCGGTGTAATTTAGCTGAGCATAAGTCCCAGAACTAGAATTATCAGTGAAAGATAGTACCCCTGTAGGTCCGCTACCACTTGTAAAAACTATATTTGACGAAGAATCTACTATGTTGTAAACACCTGTGAAAGAGCCAGCGGTATTGCTGTAAGTAGGTGTAATTTGCAAATAATAATTTCCAGAAGGGTCTAAAGATATATTTGCATTAAACATGCCACTTGCATTTATAGAGCTTGATAGTTGTACCAAGTTTAGTGAACCATAATTTGATATTGTGTAGCTTGGAGTAGTGCCACTGTAAAGGGTTAGGCTTCCATTGGATACTCCTAAGGAGGAAAGTGCTGCTGCGGTGGAAGAAACATGGTTTGGCGGGAAGTTCCAAACTTCTCCTTGATTTCCTATAGGAGAATCTGTGTTTGTAAGGTTTTGCACCAGATAATAGTTAGACCCGCTTTGTACTGGTATTTTTGTATTCATTATAGCGTTGGCTGCTACGTTATCTTGTTCAACTTTATACGTATTAACATCATATGAAAAATCTATCATTGCTTTTAGTTCGCCACCTTGCACATAATTTGTAATATTTATAGCTTGATTGTTGTTGTTTAACCATTCTATTGTTTGGTATGGTGAATTACCAGAGCTTCCTAAGGCAAGTTTCCAGTAATTTGTCCCATCTACAAGTGTAAAGCCACCATTTATTGCAATATGGACTCTCCCAATGGAATCTTCCTGAACGTTTACGCTTATAAGCTTTGACAGTTGTGATATGTAAGCATCTCTTTGGTCTAAAAGCTCCTTATAATTATGGGCATTTGAATATGTAAGAGCATAAGAGGTGGTTATTTGTTGATTTAAGTTTGCTAAGTTTTTTATAAGTGTATTTATTTGATTTAGATACTGCAAAGAACTTGTTGGTACTTGGTATGCTAAGTTATTTATAGTGGAAGCGTTTGAATTGAGATTTTGAGCAAAATTGCTTGCGGTGGTAAGAACTTGATTTTGATATCCTATGTTTGAAGTATCTGTAAAAAGTTGCGTGAAAGCGCTAAAAAAAGCATCATCGTAAGAAGTGGAAGAGGAGTTGGGACCCACTACGTTAAATATATTTTGCACTTGCTTGTTGTATTGAAGCCTTGTGTTATAATAATCTAAGCTGGAGCTTTTATTTTGTAAAAGCTGGAAAAAATAAAGATTTTGAATTCTTTTTATATCTTGTAAACTTACACCTACTGGATATGTATCTTGAATAATGGGGGCTTCTTGTGCGTAGTTTGAGTTGCTAGCGTTTGTTATATTTTGAGAAGTAATGTCTATAGCTTGCTTAAATATGTTTAGAGCGTTTGTAACTAAATCGTATGAACCAAACCCCATACTCAAGCCCTCGCTGAGAATCCTTTAGACTTTATGTAATTTATAGTTTCTGATATTAGTCCATTTACTATGTTGTTTAGTTCTAATATAAGAGTAGATATATATATGAGATCGTCCATGTGTTTTAGTATAGATTCTTCTGATGATTTTTCAATGATGGATACAAGTTCTTGTAGTTTAGAAGATATGTTTTGATATTCAAAAGGTCTTTTGAGCGCATCTTTTATCTCTTTTATAAGCGTTTCCATGCTTTTTGTATCGGCATTTACACTCATGTTTTTAGTATTATACCAACATCTATTATAAGCTTCTCTACCACTTCAGCGGGGTCTTGAAAATAGTATTTTATATTCATGTCAGCTTTTTGTAATATCTTTATAATGCCAAACAATTTATCCTTTTTTATGGTTTTTAACTGTTTTGCCAATATGTTTTTTTGAAAGGGATGGTTTATACCTAAGATTTTACAGGTTTCATCGAAGCTCTTGTTTATTTTAAAAGCCAGATACATGTTGGTAAATTGCTTTTGGATAAAGCCAAGAGTCAACAGCGGGTGTTGGCCAAGTTTGATTGTATCGTAAAATATAGACAATGCTCTTTTGATATCTTGGTTTACAAGGGCGTCCACAATAGAAAAAGCTTCATCTTTTGGCTCTTTTATCATAGCTTTTGATAAGACTTCTTCCGTAATAGGCATAGACTTTGCTAAGAGTATAAGTTTATCTGTTTCGTTTTTTAGATTTAAAGAATCTGTTCCTATTGTGCTTATGATAGTATCTATTATATCTTGCTTTAGTTCTATGCCCTCTTTTTTAAACTTTTTCTGTATTAGGCTTTTTAGATAGTCTGGTTTTTTCTGTTTGGAAGTTAAGATATTTATATCTCCCAAAAGGTTTTGTATATTTTTTATATCTTTTTCCGATAAATCCTCGTATTCTTCCAATATAAGAATGTTTTGTGTTTTTTTTAGAAAATCAAGATTTTCTTTCTTTAACTTGCTTAAAAGCTCAGTAAAATTTTTTATAATAACAACAGATTTTTTATTAAATATACTCTTTGAAGAGACTATGTTTTTGAAGTTATCATAGTCTAATTCGTCTGCCCAATAGGTTTTAGTCTCGTATTTCTGTCTTACAAGCTGTTCAAAATATTGAATAAAGTACACATCTTTTCCATATAAAATAGTGTGTGTGAGATGCTCAAAAGAGCTATCTTTCTTTATGTAATCTAATACATCAAGCATTCTTATAAAATAATAAACTTAAGATATTTTTCAATGTCTGCTTCATTAAATGTCTATGAACCACCATATCTATCATGCCTTTTTTAAGAAGAAACTCTGATGTCTGAAAGTCTTCTGGTAATTGTTGTTTTATGGTCTGCTCTATGACCCTTGCTCCTGCGAAGCCTATTATAGCTTTTGGTTCTGCTATTATGATATCTCCTAAAAAAGCAAAAGAGGCTGACACTCCACCTGTGGTAGGGTTTGTAAGCACCGTTATAAAGGGTACCGAATTTTTATGCATAATGTCTACTGCAATAGAAGTTTTTGCCATTTGCATTAAGGATATTACGCTTTCTTGCATCCTGGCACCGCCTGAGGTTATAACGCTTATATGTGGTTTTCTATCTTGGACTGCTTTTAAAGAGGCTAGTTTAAATCTTTCTCCTACCACAGAGCCCATACTACCACCTATGAAGCTAAAGTCCATAACGCTAAGTATGATAGGATAATCTGAGAGTTTTCCATCAAATATAGTAATAGCTTCAGAGGTGTTAGAACTTTCTTTTAACATTTTTAATCTATCTTTGTATTTTTTTGTATCTTTAAAGGATAAAAAATCTGTAGGTTTTATATATTCAAATAAAACTGTATAGTTGTAATCAAGTATCATATTTGCCCATAAATACGGGTTCATCTGATGGTGATGTCCACATTTTGGACATACATAGAAGTTTGTCTCTAGCTCTTGGGCTAGGAGTATATTTTTACATTCTTCACATTTTGTCCAAAGGTTTTCCTTCTTTTCTTTTTTTCTAAAAAAATCAAATATACTCATATCAGATCTCTATGTTGTCTATAAGCCTCGTATTTCCTATCTTCACAGCTATAAGTATTCTATCATACTTGCTTGCCACTTTCTTTTCCTCTAACGTATCCTTATCTACTATTTTAATGTAATCTATGCTATCTACGTCTAAAACCTCTTTAGCCTGTTCTATAATTTTATCTGAATCTTTTATACCACTTTCAAAGATTTCTTTGGCTTTTAATAAAAATTTGTATATAGTACCAGCTCTTTTCCTTTCTTCTTTGTTTAGGTAAGTATTTCTGGAGCTCATAGCCAAACCGTCTTCCTCTCTTTTTGTTGGTATAGGAATTATTTCTATATCAAAATTTAAATCCTTTACAAGCTTTTCAACAATTTTTAACTGCTGATAGTCTTTTTCACCAAAAAATGCTTTATCTGGACTTACTATGTTAAAAAGTTTTGTAACCACAGTACACACGCCATCAAAATGTCCTGGTCTAAAGGCACCTTCTAATACATTTGCCAAAGGTCCTATGTTTATGGTGGTAGAAAAACCTTTAGGATACATTGTTTCTATGTCTGGTGTAAAAACCATATCCACTTTTTCTTTTTCTAAAAGCTCCAAATCCCTTTTTAAGTCCCTTGGATATCTGCTGTAATCTTCTTTCGGACCAAATTGCTTCGGGTTTACAAATATACTTACTATTACATTGTCGCATGCGCTTTTGGCAGCCCTTACCAAAGATATATGTCCTTCGTGAAGATATCCCATAGTAGGTACATAGCCAATAGTTTTCAAGCTTTGTTTTTGGCTTTTAACAAAATTTTTAACGCAATCTATATCTTTACAAACGTTCATAGTTTCATTATACAATAAACCTAATAAGCTCCTTCTTTTTTAAAAACTACTTTTATAGTTTTAAATAGTATCATAACATCAAGCCATAAAGACCAATTAAGTACATACCAAGTATCTAGTTTTAACCTTTCTTCAAAAGTAAGCTCATTCCTGCCGCTTACTTGCCACAAACCGGTAATGCCAGGCCTAGTTAGTAGTATATAGTCTTTGTAATCTCCCATATCTTTTTCTTCGGAAGGTAGGTATGGTCTTGGCCCCACCAAGCTCATTTCTCCCTTTAATACATTAAATATTTGTGGAAGCTCATCTAAAGATGTTTTTCTTAATATTTTACCTATTCTTGTAATTCTGGGGTCGTCTTTTTTTAGCTTTTTGAAAGTCTGCCATTCTAAAAGCGCTTCTTTGTTTTGCTGTAAAAATTTCTTTAAGATTTCTTCGTTATTTATATACATAGTTCTAAATTTTATACATTTAAATATTTTACCGTTTTCTCCAAGCCTTTCTTGTACAAAGAAAACCGGTCCTTCACTGTCGAGTTTTATCAGTATTGAAAACGCGGCTATTATAAAAAGTAGTATTGGAAGAAGCAGTACCGCCACTGTTATATCAAATATCATTTTTGTAGCTTTATTTATTCTGGATTCTAAATTGTTGGTGATTTTTATCAAGAAAAGTTGTTCTTTAAATAGATGGTAAAGCTCGCTGTTTAAAAGCCCTATACCTTTCAAGTCCGGTACTACAAATACCTGCTTTATATATCTATGTGTTGTATTCACCAGATGAGCTAACTCTTCGTTGTTTAAAGATGGCATTGATATCACAACAACTTCTATATCTTTAAGATTTTTTATATCTTCTTTGGTCCCTATGATGGGTATTTTTGTGTTGTTTATTTCTACAAATCCTTTTTTAAAATCATCTAAAAATCCTCTTACATCGTATCCTAAATGCTCGTCTTCTAAAATGCCTTTTGCTACGCTTTTACCAGAAGAACCAGCCCCTATTATAACTATTGGACTTTTCCATATATTAATATGGTTTAGTAGTTTTTTACCAAAATACCTTAAGATGGATATTGTAAAAACTGCGTAAAAACAAAGAAGTATCAAAGTAAGCCTAGACATTTCAAGGGATATCTTACTGAGAGACAACACAGCAAATACAAAGATACCCGATAAGAAAACGGCTTTTAATATCTCTTTTACTTCAAACCAATAAGTATATCTTTTGGTATAAAGCTTTTGATACCATAAAAAAAATAAAAATACAAGAGGTATCCACCAAAAAGATAGAAAATGGAAGAAACTAAAGTTAAATATTATATCCTTTATAAGGACCTGCCCTAAAAATTTTCTTGTTATAAATGCTAAAAAGAGTGCAATATAAAAAGCTATTAAATCGATAACCATAAGAGAGATT
>JAGDWZ010000032.1:30402-32256 GCA_023269915.1 Hydrogenobaculum sp.
CTTATCTATCTCTTCTTCTGTCATTTCTGAGTTAAACCTTGTTTTTGAGTTTTTAAAACGCTCTTTTGCTATATCAAAAGCCCTTAATACCATTTCTTTTAGGTCTTTGGAAGATATTTCCTTTTTTCTTGTAATAAGTTCATCTTCTTTTAAAGCTTCTACACTAACAAACAAATCTATTCTATCAAGCAAAGGCCCTGAGATTTTAGACTGGTATTGTTTTATTTGATGAGGTGAACATTTACAAGCTTTTAGATTGCTCTTGTAATACCCACAAGGGCAAGGATTCATGGCGCCTACTAGCAGAAAAGACGCAGGAAATTTAACGCTACCGTGAACTCTTGATATGTTCACTTCTCTATCTTCTAAAGGCTGCCTTAGGGCTTCTAAAGTTTTTCTATTAAACTCTGGCATTTCATCCAAAAACAACACCCCCTTATGGGCCAGCGATACAGCGCCTGGTTTTGGTATAGTCCCACCGCCTATCAAAGATACCTCTGAAGCGCTTCTATGTGGTGCAGCAAAAGGTCTTTGCTTTATAAGGGAATTTTTTAAAAGACCGGCTACGCTATATATTTTTGATACTTCTAAAGATTCTACCTCATCCAAAGGAGGCATAATGCTTGGTAATCTTTTAGCCAGCATAGATTTTCCGCTACCAGGAGGTCCTATAAAGAGCATGTTGTGAAAACCAGCGGCTGCTATAGCACATGCTTTTTTTGCCATATTCTGACCTATAATATCTATCATGTCAAGGTATTCTTCTTTAATATTTTGCTCTTGATGCTTTATAGGAGGCAAAACTGTGTCTTTGTTTATGAAGTTTACAAGCTCTTCGATATCTTTTGGAGAATACACGCTTATATGTTTTAAAAAAGATACTTCTTGAGCGTTTTCTAATGGTACTACTATGTTCTTTATTCCTATTTCTTCAAGGGCCAAAGCCATTGGTAATATGCCGTTTATTGGTTTGATAACGCCTTCTAAAGACAATTCCCCCAAGAAGGCAAAGTCTTTAATATTGTCTTTTTTGACGACTCCAAGATAGCAAAGTATACCTATGGCTATTGGTAAATCATAAAATGTACCTTGTTTTCTTATGTTAGAAGGTGATAAGTTTACAGTAATCCTTTTTGGTGGAAAACCAAAGCCCCTGTTTACGAGGCTTGATCTTACCCTTTCTTTGGATTCTTTTATGGCTATATCTGGAAGCCCTACTATGCTAAAGCTAGGAAGTCCATTTGAGATATCTAATTCTACGGTAATTTTTATGCCTTCTACACCAAGAAGTCCAGCGCTGTTTATCTCAAAAAACATTTTCTCTTACGGTGTCATCTTCTTCTAAATATTCGCCGCTTTGGACTTCTAACATCTCTAAATCTATGATACCTGGATTTTCTATGTAGTGCCAAGTGGACTTTGGTACAAAAAAGCTTTCGTTTTCGTGAAAAAAGTACTGTTTATCGCCTATTATAACTTTTGCTGTACCTCTTAATATTATCCAGTGCTCTGTTCTGTGGTGGTGCATCTGCTTTGATATGTGTTTTTTTGGTTTTAACAAGAGCTTCCTTATTTTGAAATTTTTACCTTCCTCTAAAAGCATATAATACCCGTATGGTTTATATGCAATTAAAGATTCTTCAGCCCTTTTATCGTTTTTAGCTTTTAATATATCTACAATTTTTTTTACATCTTGAGAGCTATTTTTATCAGCTATCAAAGTAGCATCTTCTGTATCTACTATTATGAGGTTTTGAAGACCTATTGCGCCGACAAGCCTTTTGTTTGATATTATAAGGTTGCTGTATGAGTTTAGCGTTATAGCATTGTCTCCTATCAAGGCGTTGTTGTTTT
>JAGDWZ010000032.1:32356-34708 GCA_023269915.1 Hydrogenobaculum sp.
TCTTCAATCCTGTGGTCCGAAGGTAAAATAAGCAGGCTAGTGTTTTCTTTTGCGTGATAAGTAGCCAGTGCTATTGCTGGTGCTGTATTTTTTGGTATCGGCTCTCTTATTATGCTCGCTTTTACTGCTATTTCTTCTAAATGGCTCTCTACTATCCAATAATAGCTATCTGAAGTGATTATTATTATATCTTGTGCAATATCTTTTACTCTTAAAATAGCTTCTTGAAACAATGAATAATCTGAAAAAAGCCTTAAAAACTGTTTTGGGTAATTGGAGCGGGAGAGGGGCCATAGTCTTGTGCCAGACCCTCCGCATAGTATAACAGCGGTAATATCCATATTATGTGGTGGAGCCTTCTTCGTCTAAGTAAAGGTCTTCATCGGATATAGTACCGTTCCATCTTGAAAAACCAGGCAACGCTTCTATCCTATACCAAGCGGAACGATACCATATACCTTCTGGATCTTTTTTTACGGGAGCTAACTCATATGCTTTTGTTTCTTTATGATAATCCCATGTGATATAATTGTTAAAATCTTGTATTATATCTGTAATTGCTACTCCTATTTCTCCGGTTAATATCTTTTGAAACTCTCTCCATCTATATATAGAGGAGTCTCTTAGGGTTAGCCCAAAATATCCTACTGCTCCTTCGTCTTTTAAGAGTGAAATACCTCTTTTTATAAAAGCGCTAAAAGCAGCTATTGTTTCTGGTGGATCTGTAATGAACACGTCAAATTTGCCAAGCATTTCTTCTGGAAGGGGTTTTCTTAAATCCCATACAAAGGCTTTTGCGTTTTTTATACCGAGCCTTTCAAATATTTCATTGTCAAAGTCTATAGAACGCTTATCTATATCTATTATGGTCACAGAGTTTGCTTTTCTTGACAGCGCTATAGCAAGACCTGTTAAATCATCTTCTGCTCCCATGACTACTATGTCTTTACCTTGCAAATCTCCTCTTGAGTCTATAAATAAAACTCTGCTAACGGTGGTTTCTGGTGTTACGGAGCCTTGGTCGTAATCTTGGATTGCCTTTGGCCTATTTTTTGTCTCTTGTAAAAATGTCCTATAAAGCTCTATATCCAGGTAAAAAGGTATACCTCTACCTTCACACGCTTGACACTTGTATTCTTTTCTTGGATGTATGTTGTACTCTTTTATGAGATCGTAACCTTTCTGAGTAAGCCTTATGTCTTGATTTTGGTCTATGAAAACGTAACCTTCTTCTAAAAGCGTATTTACAATGCCAGCGGCTGCTGGTACTGGTAAGTCGGCATAGTCTACTATACTCCAAAAGTTTCCGGTGACCAAAAGCCCAGATAAGACCATTTCTATGTTTTTCTTATATAGCTTAACACCGCCTTTTTCTTTTGCTTTTTCAGCTAATTCAACAAGTTTATTACTCAAGACATCACCTCCTTTAATTGGTCTTGATATTATACCATATTTTATGTTTTCATGCTTAGGTATTGCTTTTACGTTTGTTTTATAGCTAATAATTCAACATAATAGGTAGTTATGTACTCTTCGTTAAAATCATAGAATTCTTTTAGATGTTTTGGCATATTTTCCAATATATGAAAGATGTGTTTTCTATTTTTCTCAGGTGTATTCATCCTATCAAACCATTCTGGCAATATATATTTTGTTTTTATAGTTCTTGTGTATTCAATATGAAATCCTTGATCTTTAAGCATACTTTTCCATTCTTCCAAAGAGTATGATTTTATGTGAGAAGGGTCTCTTAGTTTTTCTATATGGTTTATAATGCTTTTAGCTTCTTCTAAATTTAATACCGAGCAGTCTAGTATGTATAGCTTACCGCCTTGCCTTAAAACTCTATAAATTTCTCTTAGAGCTTTGCTTATATCGTAAAAATGGTGAGGAGCAAATCTACATGTTGCAATATCAAAATATGTATCCTCAAATTTTAAAGAGTGGACATCCATTTTCATAAGACTTATATTTTTGATTTTTCTTTCTTGCACTAATATACTAGCTTGGTTTAACATGTTTTCTACAATATCTATCGCTATAACTTCTTTTACGTAGTTTGATAATGCTATAGCAGTATATCCAGACCCGGTTGCTATGTCTAACGCTATATCGCTTTCTTTTGGATTGACAATTTCTATCATTCTATCTAAGTCGTCTTTGTCAGAAAAAACGTTGCTTATCCTATAGTGATATGCATTTTCACCAAAACTTTTTGCCAAGGTATCTTTGTTGTTCATTTTTATATTATAAGCCAAAAACTATGTTAAAATGTAAATCATTGATATAATGAAGTTTATATTTATATTCTAAGTTTATGAGCTTTTTTCAGCTAAAAACAAATTTAAAACC
>JAGDWZ010000032.1:34808-41485 GCA_023269915.1 Hydrogenobaculum sp.
TATATTTATATTCTAAGTTTATGAGCTTTTTTCAGCTAAAAACAAATTTAAAACCAGCAGGCGATCAGCCTAAAGCTATTGAAGAGTTACTGTCAAACTTTGAAGCCGGGGCTAAAGCACAAGTACTCCTTGGAGCTACCGGAACTGGAAAAACCTTTACAATAGCAAATGTGATAGCAAAGTATAAGAAACCAACTCTTATATTAGCCCACAACAAAACCCTAGCTGCCCAGCTTTATAGGGAGTTTAAAGAGCTTTTCCCAAACAACGCAGTGGAATATTTTATATCTTATTATGATTATTATCAGCCAGAAGCCTATATACCAGAAAAAGATTTATATATAGAAAAAGACTCTTCTATAAACGATATATTGGATAAATACCGTCACAGCGCTACAAAATCTGTTATAGAAAGGGCCGATACTATAGTAGTGGCTTCAGTGTCTTGTATATATGGTTTAGGTTCACCAGAGCATTACGTAAACATGCGTATTCAACTTTTAAAAGGACAAAAATTAGACCCACTTAAACTATCTCGCCAGCTTGTAGAAATAGGCTACGAAAGAAACGACTTTTCCTTCAAAAGGGGAACATTTTCCGTAAGAGGCGGGGATTCTATTGAAATAGTGCCGTCTCACGCAGATGACATTGTTATACGCATAGAGTTTTGGGACAACGAGATAGAATCCATCAAAGAGCTTGATTTGTTAAATAGGCATCTTATAAGAGAAACAGATCATACAGTTTTATTTCCAGCCACCCACTATGTAGCGCCAAAGCCAGCCCTTATGGAAGCCATAGGAAAAATAGAGCAAGATTTAAGAGAAAGGATAAACTACTTTAAATCCCAAGGCAAAGAGGTAGAAGCTCAAAGGTTATGGCAAAGGACAATGTACGATATAGAGATGATAAAAGAGCTTGGGCATTGTAAAGGCATAGAAAATTACTCTAGGTATTTTGATGGTAGAAAAGAAGGTGAACCACCTTTTACATTGTTAGATTATATGCCTGAGGATTTTCTTTTGATAGTGGATGAATCACATGTTACAATACCACAAGTCAGAGGCATGTACAACGGGGATATATCAAGAAAGCAAAAGCTTGTAGATTACGGCTGGAGGCTTCCTGCTGCTTTGGACAATAGACCTCTTAAGTTTGAAGAGTTTTTAAGAAAGATAAATAAAGTGATATTTGTATCGGCAACACCGGGTGAATGGGAAATTGAGTATTCAAAAGGTGTTATAGTAGAGCAAATAGTAAGACCTACAGGTCTTTTGGACCCAGAGGTAGAAGTAAGACCCACCGCAAATCAGTTGGAAGATTTAATAAAAGAGATTTTAAAAGTAAAATCTAGAAACGAAAGAGCTATAGTCCTAACCACCACCAAAAGACTTTCTGAAGATGTAGCAGATTACCTTATAGAGCGCAGAATAAAGGCTAGATATCTTCATTCTGATTTAGATGCCATAGAGAGGGCAAAAGCTATTAAAGAGTTAAGAGAAGGCTCCATAGATGTGATAGTTGGTGTAAATCTCTTAAGAGAAGGCATAGATATGCCAGAGGTTTCGTTGGTGGCTATATTAGAAGCCGATAAAGAAGGGTTTTTAAGAAGTACTACGTCCCTTATTCAAACCATAGGAAGAGTGGCAAGAAATGTAAATGGTAAAGCTATACTTTACGCTGACCGTATCACTGAATCTATGAAAAGAGCTATAGATGAGACCAATAGAAGACGGGAAATTCAAAAGCGCTACAACGAAGAGCATGGCATAACACCAAAGTCTATTGTAAAACCAGTAAAAGAGCTTCTTAGCATAGAAGACCTTGACTATGTAAAAGTGCCGGATTCTATACCAAAAGGTATAAAGACTGAAAAAGATTTGATAGAACGTTTAAACAAATTAGAAAAGATGATGTGGGAAGCCTCGAAGAAGTGGGAGTTTGAGAAAGCCGCCAAGATAAGAGATGAGATAAATGAACTTAAGAAGGTGGCTGGTCTTTTTTAAGCTTTTAATATGAAAAGCCCTAAACTCTTCTTATCAGACATAGACGGGGTTTTAACAGACGGAAAGCTTTATTATACAAAAAATGGAGAGGATATAAAAGCCTTCAATGTAATGGATGGGCTTGGTATCAAGCTTCTTCAAAACGCTGGCATAAAATTCGGAGTTATCTCCGGAAGACACTCAGAGGCACTTTTAAATAGGTTGCGAGAGTTGGATATAGAAATAATCTATACTGGAAATCATCATAAGCTTGATATTTACAACAATATAAAAGCGGACTTAAATTTAGAAGATGAAGAGATTTGTTATATGGGTGACGATTTGGTGGACATACCCGTCTTAAAGCGAGTTGGTTTTAGCTTCGCCCCTTCTAACGCCCATCCTTTTGTTAAAAGCTTTTGTAAGTATATAACAAAAAAACAAGGTGGTGATGGTGCATTGAGAGAGGCTATAGAGCACATTCTTGACTTGACAGGCCATTTGTATTCTATACTAAAATCCTTTTCTTAATAAAAATCTTAAAACTTATATGATATAATAATGATAAAAGGAGGGGTTTATGAAAATAGCTTTTTGTGAGTTAGAAGGCTGGGAAATGCCTTATATTGAGAAGTTTATAGAAGAGAACAATTTGGAGCTTGCTTGTTTTTCAAATGAGACCATAGACAAAGTAGATATCCCAGATGACATAGAAATTCTAAGTACTTTTATATATTCTAAAATCACAAAAGACGTGATAGATAGTTTACCAAATCTAAAGCTAATAGCCACCCGCTCCACAGGCTTTGATCACATAGACGTAGCTTATGCAAATGCCAAGGGAATAACTGTATGCAACGTGCCATCCTATGGTGAGGAAAGCGTTTCTGAATACACAATAATGCTTATGTTGGCTTTGGCAAGAAGGCTAAGAGAAACTATAGACAATGTAGAAAAAGGCTTATACAAAACTTCCAATTTAAGGGGTATAGAGCTTGCCGGCAAAACAGTTGGAGTTATTGGCACTGGTAGAATAGGTGCAAGAACTGCTTTGCTCTCAAAATGCTTTGATATGAATGTAGTTTGCTACGATGCTAAGCCAAATCAAACGCTCTTAGATGCAGGTATAAAGTATGTGGGTTTTGATGAACTTTTATCTACATCGGATTTTATTACTTTGCACGTACCTTACTTACCATCAACCCATCATCTTATAAATATGGACAACATTAAGCTTTTCAAAAAAGGAAGCTTTATAGTAAATACTTCAAGGGGTAAGGTAGTTGAAACTGAAAGTATAATATACGGACTAAAGCAAAAGATTTTGGCTGGTGCTGCCATAGACACCTTTGAGTCCGAAGAGGTGGTAATGGAAGAACATCTTTTATGGGATGCGGATTTATCGGCAGAAACCCTCAAAAAAGCTTTAGAGATAAATTATCTTCTTAAACATCCAAATGTTATCATTACGCCTCATAATGCTTACAATACAAAAGAAGGGCTTCAAAGAATACTAAGCACTACCCTTGAAAATATAATGGCTTTTATTAAAAATCAGCCTAAAAATGTCGTTAAATAGTTTTGGGATTTTAAAATGACTGGTGAGCCAAATTTTAGTATAATATAATTGTGAATTCTAAGTATTTTAGGTTGGGATTGTTTCTTCTTGTAAGTGCAATAGCTTTTGCTTTTATGGCAATAAGCTTTAGTGGTATAAGATATTTTTTTGAAAAATCAAATACATATGAAGCTCTGCTTGATGATGTGCACGGTCTTAGCGTAGGGGCTGAAGTAAGAGTAAACGGTGTAAAAGCTGGAAGGGTTGAAAAGATAAGCTTTAAAAATGGCAAAGTTTTAGTGGTTTTTTCTGTAAAAAAGGATATTCCCATATATAAAGACGCTGAAGTATCTATAGGTACCCTTGGTCTTATGGGAGATAAATACGTATCCGTAGAAGAAGGACATTCTATATATGGTGAGCTCCCGCCAAACAGTATGATAGAAAACGTTGGGGTATCTTCGGATACCGAGTCCCTTATCAAAAACTTAAACGACACCGCTAAAAACTTTTCTGTAGTAGCGTCAAACTTAGCTAGTATAATATCTCAAAACAGAGATCAAATAGAAGGTATCATACAAAATCTGGATTCTCTTACTAAAAACCTAAACACTATGATAGCTCAAAATCAAGAGACATTAAGGCAGACCATATCAAACTTAGATATGCTCACTTATCAACTAAATCTTACACTTCCTCAAACTATAGCTGATATAGATAGAACCGCTAAAAACTTAGCACAGATAACAGGACAAAACAAAGAAGATATAAGGGCTTTGGTAGAAAACTTAAAAGCTCTTTCTTCTACATTGAAAGATCAAACGCCCGTCTTGATGGCTAATTTAAATACTTTATCTCAAAATCTAAACACACTCGTGGTTGAAAATCAAAATGGTATTCACTCTTCTGTAAAGAATTTTGCTGAACTTTCTAAAAGCCTAAAACAAAGCTCAGATGAACTAAACGAAATTCTTGCCAAAATAAATACAGGTCAAGGTACTCTTGGTAAACTTGTAAACGATAAGAGCCTATATACCAATGCCAACAATGCTATTTCTACGTTTTCACATTTAGGAAAGATTGTGAATAGGTCTAACTTATACATAGGGGGCAGGTTTGAACTGTTTAGAGCGGGTCAATCAAAAGGTATTTTATCTTTAAAGCTTCAGCCAAACAATCATGAGTATTATCTTTTTGAAATAGTAGGCAATTCTATGGGTAGAGTTACTACTCAGTATATAAACAACAACCCCCAAACTATTTATGAATACAAACCGGAATACACCTTGCAATATGCTAGAATATTTAAAGACCCATTCTTTAGGCCAGGAAAATCCTATTTTGTAGTGAGAGGAGGTCTTAAAGAATCTACTGGTGCTGTTGGTTTTGACTACATATACAACAATAGACTCACATTTACAAGCGATTTATGGAATTTTGGAAGAAAAGATTATCCAAATATGCCAAATCTAAAACCAGATTTACAAATAGGTGCTACGTATCAAATTTTTGGTCCTCTTTTTGTTAGAGGTGGTATAACAGATATATTAAACAGCAAACTTACAGGCGGCTTCATAGGAGCAGGACTTATGTTTACAGATAACGACTTAAAATACTTACTTGGCGCTGTAAAAGTACCCTAATCATACCAATCTTTTAGTACATCGTCTAATATAAGTTTGGCTGGGTCTTGTTTTGGTATTAGTTTATCTTCCATTTTTTTTAAAATCTCTTGTCTTTTAGCGTACATATCATCTTTTGCTTTATTTTGTCTAGCCTCTATAAGGTGATTCAGTACGTTTTTAAAAGCTTCAAAACTATCTACTTTATAAGCGTACTCTAAAGCCAAAGTGCCTATATCATTTAATGGTTGATGGCTTTTTGAATCGAAAAATATCAAGGGTTTTCCTGTGGCTATAGGATATTCCAGCAAAAAAGAAAGACCATCGGTAAGCATAGCATCCGATTTGCCAAATACCTTAAAGTAATCTCCGCCTTCGTAAATTTCTACATTTTCTAAAGAGCCAAATTCTTTGACCCATTCGTCATATTCTTCTTTATGCATAATTTGATGTTCCATTAATGCTCTTCTTAAAAATGGATGCGGTTTGTAGATTATCTTTATATCTTTTCTTTCCTTTGCTAAATCTGTGATATTTTGATAGATTTTATGAAAAACTCCGAAACCAAGCCATCTTTGAGCTATACTATGATGAGGAGCCCACAAAATTGTAAAAGACCCATCGTTATGTTCTGCAATTTTATCGCTTTCTTTTAGAAGTTTTAGCTTGTACAACTTTGTACTTCCCACTATTTCAACGTTTTTAGCTTTTAATATTTGGTGTTTTTCAAAATATCTTTTATCAAACTCTGTTTGCACATATATTTTATAAGCTAAGTTATGAACATAAGAATTAAAATGAAAATCATCTTGCTCTGGTTTGAAATGTTCTACAAGTGTTATAGGGTAGTAAGGTACATACAAAATTTTAGCAAACATCAAATAAGGCACTTTTAAAGCCAAAGGTCTATCGTTATCCCATGGGCTTTGTATGAATATATAATCTGGGTTTAAAGCTAAAAGTATATCAAGGGCATAATAAGTATTTTCCATATTGAACGTTAGATGCTCTATGCCTTTATAAGTTAGTTCTTTTGATATTTCATCAGCACCATCTGCTATCATCGCATCTTTAAAATGGTTGTTTATAGCTACAACAATGGTATCTACTTTTGAAGAGTTTTTAAAAGCCCAATAAACATCTTCTATATTGTAGAAAGCTTGTAAATGGTGTATTAGAAAAACTACTTTTGGTTTTTTATTTTTGTCATGCGTTTTTCTTGATATTGCGGATATACCCTGTTGTAAAGTGTGAAATTGTTGATAAGATTGGAAGAAAAAATCATTTTTAATTTGTGTGATATTTGTTAATACAAAATGCTCCAAATTATTTAATCTTTCTATAATTGCTTTTTGATGGTTTATTATATCTTGTAACGTTCTTAAGATTTCTTCTTCCACGTAATGATAATATCAAAAAATTATAAAAACTTTATAAATATGATTGTTAATTTTCCAAACCCCCGAGGGCGACCTACTTTCCCGTGCCGTTTGCCCAGCACAGTATCATCGG
>JAGDWZ010000057.1 GCA_023269915.1 Hydrogenobaculum sp.
TACTCTACTAAAGTTTCGTTTATTTTTTAGATTTTAATACGATCAAAACCCCAATTGCTAAGGTAAATAGATATAATGATATTATTAAAAATAAAAATCCAATGCGTTGAGTGAGAAATTCATTTTTTAATATCCAATTGATTTTGAAAAAGCAGTCAGGAGTTATGATGTATGATGTTTAGTTTCATCCGAGCAGTGGCATAATTATGCTATTTACCATGAGCTAAAGTCTTTTAGAATAAGAGCAAAGATAAGTAGCTGGTTCAACAGATTTGTTCAGCTCTTTGAAGTTATCGGAGATAAGGGCTATAAAGGATGTGTAAATGTCTATGTTTGCACAGCACAAGAAGATAAAGCTCAAATATAGATTATAGAAGGTGTATTTTTTTGAGACTTAAAAATTTAAGGTTTTAAAAAGATGGAGAAAAGGCATTACCATTATTACTTATTTATATGCTTATGTAATAGCTTATAGCTTTTTAAAGCCTATTGATATGGAATCAAAGAAGGGTTAATTTCTAATTTTTTAGATAATATGATTCATATTATAATTTGTGTGCCATAATACAATAGCACAGTGTTTATTAAACAAATCTTCTACGAAAATAAACTCAAGATTTGTCAATATCTTATATTTTACAACAGTCAGCAAAACATTGACAATCAGAGTGTGTCATAACTGTGCCATACCAAGTATATAATAATTAACTCAAGCTTATAATAATATGCATACATAATAAAATTCACAAATTACGTATAAAAATATTTGTGTAATAAAGAATAAGCTTGTAATAGTTGATTTTCAAAGGAATATTAGAGATTGAATGAAAGCTAGTGGTGGGGGTCGAACCCACGACCTCGTGATTACAAATCACGTGCTCTGCCGACTGAGCTACACTAGCTAAGTAGTATCAAATTATATCAGTTAAAAGCTAAAAAGTCAATGATATGTAAAGATACGTCCTATTTTTAGCCCGAGGTAGTTTATGTAGCATTGTGCAGCAAAAATATTGCATGCAACAACCCTTTATTGTAATACCCATTGATTATTAATGTAATATATATGGCACGTATTTTGCTGATCATTTTACAAATGCTTGAAGGAGGTGTTTTATGGCAAAGCTTAGCAAACTAAGCCATCTTATGCAAGTACTTGGTGCAGTTGCTGCCGGAGAGTTTTCCGATGATGGCAAACTATTAAATTATACCGCAACTTGGACGAAAAGTCCGCAGAGATTGCAGCTCTTATGGCGGCTGCCAACAAAGCAATGGGTAATATGCAAGCAAGGCTGGACCGTTTACACTGGAAAAGATGGTTTTTTCCAGTAACTGGGTTTGCAGTTGCAGGTGGTAAGTATGCAGCATGCATTATGGGAAATACCGGTGTTTTCGTAGAGCTATCAAAAGCAGATTTTGACAAAGCTTTTGAAATTTTATCAGAAAACATTTAAAGGAGGTGCAAACCATGGCAGATTTACAAAAATTTTTATCCATAAAGGGTGTGTTTGCTGCGGGTGAGTTCTCCAACGATGGGAAACTTTTAGCTTTCAAAGGAGAAATATCTGAAGAAGAAGCAGCGATGGCATCAAAAATGTGTGCCGCTAACAAGGCTATGGCCGAAATACAGACAGAAGGTTTTACCGCGATGTCTGGTCAAGAATGGGCTCCATTAAAAGGATTTGCTCTTAGTGGCCCTAAGTATTCTGTGTGCGTTGCTGGAAATGTAGGAGTTTTTGTTAAAAACGATGAAGTATCTTTTAACGAGGTATTTAAAGCTCTTTTAAGCTAACAAACTCTTTTCTTAGATGGGGGAGGGAGAAAGTAAAAAATCAGAGGTGGTTTATGTATAAATTTCTAACTTTAGATTGGATGAAAGCTTACAAAGATCTATGGAATCAAAAGCAAGATCTCATAAGAGAGCTAAATAATTTCAGCGCTCTCATAAAATACAAAGTAGAAGGCCGTGAGCCAGGTGTTGTGCTTTTAGTAGAAAACGGGATGGCTAAAGATGTAGAAGAGGCTAAAGAGAAGGATTACGATTTTGAGATGTGGAGCAACATAGATATATGGAAACGCCTTGCTACAAACGATTTAGGACCAAAAGCCGCTCTTCTTACTAAAAAGCTAAAATTTAAAGGCTCCATGATAACAGCGATGAAGTATATAAGCTCTTTTGAAAAAAGTATTTCAATGATGAGTGAAATACCTTCTATCTTTGAATTATAATATGTATTATGCTCCTTAACTTCAATGTATTTGAAAACATCTCAGACGGCGTTATAATAATCTCCAAAGATAAGAAAGTTGTTTATTTTAACAAAAGCACAAAAAACTTTTTCCCAGAACTTTCTATCAATAAAAGTTGCTCCGGACTTTACAACATATGTGAAAATTGCCCGTTAGAAATAGCCAAAGAGGAGAATAGAAACATAAACATCTACGATGTTAAGGCCTCTAACAGAAGAGTCTGCTTTTCCATGAACCCTATTTTTATAGAAATTTTTATAGAAGATGAGTTTTACGGAGTCATAGAGATATTTAGAGATGTGAGTAGAGTTATACACTACATGGAAGATGTTCACAGACAAAAAGAGTTTACCGAGAAAATATTCAATTCAATTGTAGAAGGCATAATAGTAGTAGACAAAGAAGGAAAAGTTATAAACCTAAACGAAAGCGCAAAGAGGTTGCTGCGCAATCTAGATACAAAAGATGCCATAGGGCATAACGTCAAAGAGATTCTTGGTGTTAGTTTAGAACAAATGCCTAGCATAGACAAAAGAAACGATATATATATTCAAACTTACTGCGGTAAGCTAAAGGCCTCTTTGATGCTATCGTCTTTCAGAGATGAAGGTTATATAATATCTTTTTACATACTCCCAGAGCAAAACATTTTTCAAGGCTTTTCAGAAAATGAATTTTACACTAAAAACCCTAAACTTTCAAAAGCCATCGATATAGCAAAATATGTTGCAGAGCATAACGTAAACATATTGATAGAAGGTGAAACCGGGACTGGTAAAACGCTTTTAGCAAAATATATTCACTTTATCTCTCCTAGGAGAAACAAGCCGCTTGTAAAAATAAACTGCGCTGCAATACCAGAGAGCCTCTTAGAATCTGAGTTGTTTGGTTATGTAAAAGGTGCTTTTACCGGTGCTGTGAAAGATAAAATAGGAAAGGTAGAACTTGCCAACGAAGGAACGCTCTTCTTAGATGAAATAGGAGATATGCCCTTATCAATACAAGCAAAAATATTAAATCTCATCCAAGAAAAAGAGATAGAAAGATTAGGAGACAACACCCCTATAAAAGTGGATGTCAGGATAATAGCCGCCACTAACAAAGATATAAAACAGCTTATAAAAAACAAGCTTTTCAGAGAAGACCTTTACTATAGGTTAAATGTGGTAAAAATAATACTACCACCTTTACGAGAAAGAAAAGAAGATATTCCTATATTGGTAAAGGGCTTTTTAGAAAAATTTTCAGAGATTCACAATAAAAATGTAAAATCTGTAAAACCTGAAGCTATGAAACTCCTACTGAAATACAATTATCCTGGCAACGTAAGAGAGCTTGAAAACATTGTAGAACATGCTGTTATAATGGCTAAAAACACCTATATAGGCACTTACGATCTGCCGGATTTCTTATCTTCTGATTTTGACGTATTTTTAGAAAACCTCACCGAGAAGGACCTTATAATAAAAACCCTAAAACAAACCAACGGCAACAAAGCCAAAGCCGCAGAGCTTCTAAATATGCATAGAACAACCCTTTGGCGGAAAATAAAAGATTACGGTATAGAGACATAAGAGCTCTAAAGCCCGGCGCTTATAAAATCTATATACTCTTTAAGATAAGACACAACGTTATCTCTAAAATAAGATAACAAGCTTAAAGAAGAGTCTTTATACTCCTTTATCAAATCCAACAAAGAGTTTTTACCAAGGACTTCAAAAGCACCGTCTTTATCTTTAAAATCGTCCACAAGCTGAAATAGTATACCTATGTTGTATCCGAGCTTTTCGTATAAAGAATAATCAACACCTTTTAATATGGCTGGTATGCAAAAAGAGGTTTTTATAAGGGCGGCAGTTTTTAAAGAGGCTACTTTTAGGAAATCTCCTTCACCTTTTATATCGTAAACTTGACCTGATACCATACCCTCTATGCCTGCATTTTTAGACACATAGTTTACCACTTTCACAAGATTTTGAGGATTTTCGTACAAAGATTCGTTTGATAATATATCAAAAGCCAAGCTCAAAAGGCCGTCGCCTGCCAAAAGAGCTATGTCTTGACCAAAAACTTTATGGCACGTGGGCTTACCTCTTCTTTCATCGTCGTTGTCTAACTCTGGCATATCATCGTGAATAAGAGAGTAATTGTGAATAAACTCAACAGCACATCCAAGGGTTATAGCATCCTCTTCAGCTAAATCACAAGCATACCCTCCTATTGCAGATAAAACAGGTCTTATGCGCTTTCCCTCTTGAAACACATAATAACTCATCGCCTCGTACAAAACCTTTGGCTCAAAAGGCGTTAAAAGCTCCCTTAGTCTTTTTTCTATTTTTGGTTTTAAAAGCTCAAATATCATTTTATATCCAATCTATGGGCTCTTCCTATTAGTTCTTTGAAATGTTTTAGGTTTTTAGTATCCAGATGATTTTTTATACCCTCTATCACGTCCAGAGGGCTTAATGGCTTATAGAAGTTTGCAGTACCAACTTGAACAGCGCTAGCTCCTGCTAGTATATGTTCTAAGGCATCTATATGTGTGGTAATCCCACCAACGCCTATAATAGGTATAGCTTTGCCGTATTTTTCGTATGTCTGCCATATCATTCTAACGGCTATTGGAAGTATAGCAGGACCAGATAGCCCGCCCGTTTTTGTGGCAAGGAAAGGTCTTTCGTTATATATATCTATCTTCATACCAACAAGGGTGTTTATAAGGACGATACCATCAGCTTTTGCTTCTATGCATATTTTTGCAAACTCTGTAATGTCTGTGACGTTTGGAGAAAGCTTTACAAGAAGGGGTTTTTTCGCAAAAGCCTTTATCTTTTCTATCAAAGACCTAAGCACCACCGGGTCTTGACCAAAAACTACACCGCCCTTTTTCACGTTTGGACAAGACACATTTAACTCATAAGCCACAATCTTTGGCACATCCTCTAAAATTCTTATTACTTCCATATACTCTTCTTCGGTTTCTCCAAATACATTTGCTATAAAATGCGTATCTATGTCTTTTATAATTGGATATATTTTTTTAATAAAAGCCTCAACACCGGGATTTTGAAGCCCTATAGAATTTAGCATACCACATGGAGTCTCAGCAATACGCGGCATAGGATTTCCTTCTCTTGGTCTTAGAGAAAGCCCTTTTGTTACTACAGCCCCAAGCTTTGATATATCGTATATCTTGGCTCCTTCAACACCGTATCCAAATGTCCCAGAAGCCACCCATACAGGGTTTTTAAACTTTATACCAAAAAGCTCTATCTCCAACTTATCCATTCTTATTTATTTTAGCATAAATATTCACAAGCCCCTTATGTGGTCTCATAAATATGGTCTTATCTTCTCTTTCATTAAATCGTAAATCTTAATTAGA
>JAGDWZ010000046.1:0-6957 GCA_023269915.1 Hydrogenobaculum sp.
AAGTTTAGTTTGCTATCTCATGATAAGATTATTAATTATGATATAAGTGAATGATCAATATAATACATATTTACTTGTAAGAAAAAAATGAACTAATATCAATAACAATATGGTATATGATGTTATGTATTGTAGGAGATGTTGAGTATGGAGACGGAAAGCCAATACGCTACTAAAGAAAAGTTTTTATCGTCTATTGTTAGAATAAGCAATCCAATTGTATAGCTTTTGCTCAAATAATATAATATATATCATTTACAATATATTGTATTTATGTTATACTAGAAAATCTATAAGGTAGTCCCCATCGTCTAGCCTGGCCTAGGACACCGGCCTTTCACGCCGGCGACGCGGGTTCGAATCCCGCTGGGGATGCCATCTTAAAATGAAAATAAGTTATCAAATATATATCTTCCCAAATCTTAAAAAATGATAAAAAACTATTGACTTTTTGGGCTTTTATTAAATATTTTATTTATCCTATTTTTGGAGGCTTTTTATGAGAGAAGATTGGAGCCTAAGAAGTGGCTGGACCAATAAAACTCAAATGCATCTTGCTAGGCAAGGTATCATAAGCGAAGAAATGCGCTATGTGGCGAAGGTAGAAGGCCTTCACCCAGAGTTTGTTCGTCAAGAAGTAGCCAGAGGTCGCATGATTATTCCGGCTAATATAAATCATAGACACTTAAAACCAATGTGTATAGGCGTGAACTCGAAGGTTAAAGTAAATGCCAATATAGGAAATTCTAAGCTAGCGTCCGATATACCACAAGAGATAGAGAAAGCCAAGCTATCTATAAAATATGGCGCTGATACTATAATGGATTTATCCACTGGCGAAGCTATCAAAGAGACAAGAGAAGCTATTATAAATGCTGTAGATGTGCCTATAGGAACTGTGCCCATATATGAGGCTTTTAAGATAGCAAAAAATAGAATAAAAGATGTTACGGAAGATCTAATTTTGGATGTTATAGAAGAGCAAGCCAAACAAGGTGTATCTTATATGACAATACACGCTGGTGTATTGAAAGAATTTATACCTCTGACCACCCATAGGGTTATGGGTATAGTGTCTAGAGGTGGTGCTTTGATGGCTCAATGGATGCTAGAGCATGGCAAACAAAACCCACTTTATACAAACTTTGATAAGATATGTGAGATATTTAAAAAATACGACGTATCTTTTTCTTTGGGTGATGGTTTGAGACCTGGTGCTATAGCAGATGCTTCCGACGAGGCTCAACTTTCCGAGTTGATGGTGTTGGGTGAACTCACTAAGAAAGCGTGGGAACACGATGTGCAGGTGATGGTGGAAGGTCCAGGGCACGTGCCTATGAATCAGATAGAGTTTAATATGAAAATCCAACAAAAATATTGTCATGAAGCGCCATTTTATGTACTTGGTCCTTTGGTAATTGATGTAGCTCCTGGGTACGATCATATAGCTTCGGCTATAGGTGCTGCAATGGCTGGTTGGTATGGTGCTGCGATGCTTTGCTATGTTACACCAAAAGAGCATTTGGGATTGCCTAACTTAGAAGATGTAAAACAGGGGTTGATAGCTTACAAGATAGCTGCTCACGCTGCTGATGTGGCAAAAGGTTTGCCTGGCGCTAGGGAATGGGATTTGGAAATGTCTAAGGCAAGGTATGCCTTTGATTGGAACCGTCAATTTGAGCTTGCTATAGACCCAGAAACTGCCAGAGCATATCACGACGAGACACTTCCTCAAGAGGGTTATAAAACTGCTAAATTCTGTTCTATGTGTGGTCCTGAATTTTGCTCTTACCGCATATCTCAGAATGTCCAAATGGACTTTGAAGAAAAACTAGCCGAGGGTACATGGCAAACTCCTTAGCCAGGAGCATGACCGGCTTTGCTCATAAGAGTTTTGATGTTGATGGCTTTAATATAGTCATAAGCATAAAATCTTTAAATGGGAAGGGTCTTGACATAGTTGTTAAGATTCCTTCCCCTGAACTTCAATTTCTAGAACCATATATAAAAGATTATATAAGAAGTTATATATCAAGGGGTACTGTGCTTATCAATATAGATGTTAGGCAGAGGTCAGATATAGATCACCTAAACGTTGAGCTTTTAAAAAAAATAATCAAAGATGTAAAAAATACATGTATTGACCTCAATATAAATATTTCAGAGGACAAGGTTTTTGATATAGCAATGGAAAATTATAAAGCTTCTCAAGAAAAAAAAGAGCAAGATAAAGATTATATCATGAAGCTTTTTGAAGAAACCTTTAAAGAGTTTATGTTTTCTAAAGAAAAGGAAGGAGCGTTTTTAATAAAAGATATAAAATCTCGTGTGGAGCTTTTAGAAAAATATTTACAGCAAGCAAAAGATATGTTTAAGGAATATGAAGGCTTAGCGAAGGAGAAGCTTTTGGAAAAGGCAAGGGCTCTTAACTTAGAAGAGCAAAATCCTGTAGTTGTAAATGAGCTTATGCTTTTGCTTCAAAGACTTGATATATCTGAAGAGTTATCTCGCATAGAAAACCATTTAAATCATATGTTTGAAATATTGGATTCTTCTAATGTAGAAAAGGGCAAAAAAATAGAGTTTGTAGCTCAAGAACTTCACAGAGAAATAACTACAATGTCAAATAAAGTTCCAGAATTATCGCGAATAGCGGTAAATATGAAGTATGAAACGGATAAAATAAAACAACAATCGGCAAACTTAGAATAAAGGAGAAGATATGGAAAAGCTTGAACTACCAAAAGAGATGAAGGATAAGATATTGGCCACCTGCGTAAACAAAGTTCTATGCCTTGAAGCTATGAAGTATGTATACCTTGTCAAAAAAGAAGATGGTACTCTTGATGTGGCAGAAGAGTTTGAAAACACTGATTATCATGCTCTTTGGTTTGTGGTACTTTCTGTGGTAAACAAGGCTAGAAGGCTTCTAAACGGCGAATCTATAGAGGATATCTAATGCCTTATGTCGTAAGGGTAAAGAAGAAGTTTAACGCCGCTCATTTTCTTACTTACTACAAAGGTGCTCCAGAGCCTCTACATGGACATACGTTTGGTATAGAGGTATTCATAGAGGTTGATAGTCTGGATAAAGGCGGCATAGGAGTGGACTTTGTGGAAGTAGACAACTATCTCGATGAGATATTGCCAGACTATAAACTTTTAAACGATGTATTTGATTTTTCGCCGAGCGCAGAAAATTTGGCCAAGTACTTTTTTGATATACTAAAAGCCAAATACAACGTTAAGAAAATAATAATATGGGAAACAGAAAACTGCGGTGCTGAATATTACGAATAGTTAGGTACCTATTTTTGACTTCAGGGATTCAACCTTTTGTTTGAGTCTACCGGTTTTATCTCCTTTTCTGTAGTCTATAGCCATATTTACATAGATTCTATTTGAGTCTTCTTTCATCACCTCAAGGCCCTTTTTGACTATGTCAAGTAGTGGCTCTATGTCGTTGCTTTCTATCATAGTAGCCATTGGTGTGATAACGTATTCTAAACCAGACTCATGAATTATCTTGGATACTTTAGAAACATATTGACTCAATGACTCGCCTTTATCTACTGGAAACATGCTTATAGATAGTATATAACTCATCGCTTGCCTCCTTTTATATGTGCTTTTAAAATTTAAAGCGTATTATCTTAAAAGCCATGACGAAGAGCATTTATACCATGTAATCTTTAAAATCAAAATAAAAAAACCTTACAAGTTCATTTAGGTCTTTTTGCATAGGGTATAAAAGCCTTTTTAACTTCTCGTGCATATCAAATATAGTATCTTGGTTGTTGTTGGCTTTTACCCATCTTGGTAATACGACGTAAACATAGTAAAAAGCTATTTCTATATCGGTAAAGGTTTCCATTAAATCCTTTACTAAAGTTCTACAAAATTCAAACAAATCCACGCTTTGACAAGCCTCCAACAGATTTGGTATAGCATAAGCTACGTAGTTTATGAGAAGGTTCTCGGAAGTGTAGATATCTTTTTTTATTTTTTTAGAGGCGTAAAAAAACATCTTATTTTCTTTGAGTCTTTCTTTTACCTGTTCTGACTTGGCTATCTCTATAAAATCTACTATATAACCATCCAAGATTTGGACATATAGCGTGACATCGTTTAAAGATGTTGAAAGTTTAAGAATGCTTGATAACGCTATAAATACCGCTTGCAACAACGCTTCATCTTGCTCGTATCTTTGTTTTAAGTTGGTAAAAAGCGTCTCAAAATAATTTTTAGCCTCTTCTGAATACTCTTTGTAGTTGTTTATATGAAATAGCACATAGTAGGGTGCAACGTGCTTTATGAAAGTTTTCACAGTTTCTTTATCGTTTGTTTTGTAGATGTCTATAAAGGTGTTTAGATCTCTTATGGTCTCCATAGCAAAAGCTTCTATATCGTTCTTGTGTTTGATGTATATTTCTACATAAACCCCAAAGACGTTTTCTAAAAACAATAAAATCTCTTGGTTTACTATGCTCCTGTAAAATTCTATTATATTTGCAAACTTTGCAAGGTCGTTCTGGACGTTTAGTCTTTGGATATTATCTATCATCAAAGGTATTAGAAATCTTATTATTACAGAAGGAAGGCTGTTGTCTATGACATCTTGTCTGTCGATGGCCTCCAAGATTTTCTCAAAGTTGCCTTTTGTCTTTGCTTTTGACATTACGGATTCAAGCAATTTTAATATATGCTTTTTGTTTCTTTCGGCTTCTTTTACATCAGGGTCTAAGGATTTTAGTGTGTTTGGCTCTGCTTTTAAAAGCTTAACAAACACTACATAGGCGTGCATAAGAAACTCGTATAGATTTTTCATGCCGTTTTTGGTTTTTCCCCATTCCAAGAACGTAACATAGAAGAAGTCTACATCTTCTTTATCATTTTTACTAAATCCAATTTGTTTTATAAAGTTGATTGTTAGTTTATAAGCGTATTCTTGTTTTGACTCTACTTTAAAGAGTTTTTTTATAAAGTTGATTAGCCAGTTCATAGATATATCATATCAAATTGGCAATGTCATCTTCAAATCTCTTTAAAATAGCCTCTTTTGAGAACTTGCTTTTGTAAATGTAATAAGAGTATTCTTGGGCTTTTGATAATGTATCTTTGTTTTTAAAATAAAGAACGTTTTTTCTCAAGGCCTCTATATCTGTTGGATTTACCAAAAATCCATTCTTGCCCTCTTCTATAGCCTCTTTTATACCGCCTACGTAAGAACCAATTAAAGCACAGCCGTTTGCTAACGCCTCTATTGCCACCCTTGATATAGCTTCATCATACTTTGATAAGACAAGTACTATATCAGCATCTTGGTAGTATGGATACGTATTGTTTTGAAATCCTGCAAAACTTATTCTTAAGTTGTTTTCTTTGGCAAATGCTTTAGCACCTATAAGGGCGTCTCCATCTCCTACTACCGTAAACTCAAACTCTTTGTAAGGTTTTAACTCTTTTGCAAGGTATAGAAATTCCCATATGCCTTTTGATTCGGTTACTTTGCCTACAAAAAGAAGCTTTATGGTGTTTTTTAGAGGTTTTTCTACTTTGCCTTCATCTACAAGGTTATAAAGGACTTTTACTTTATCTTTTTTTACACCTTTTGATATGAGCTCGTCTTTTAGCTTTTGGCTTACAGCATATACAATATCCATCTTTGATAGTATAAACTTTGCTACAAAAGGATTTTTGAGATTTTCCATATGTCTAAAAGCGATTACTTTTTTCCTTAAAAGCTTTGAAACCAAAAGTGCTATCTCGTATTCTTTGGCGTTGTTTGCTACTACGATGTCTTGGTTTTGGGCTTTTAGAAAACTATATATATCTTTAAAGGCTTTTATATCAAAAGAATAGTTGGTAGTGGTATAGCATTTTTTAAAACCTTCTGTATGTTTATCCACAAAATTTTCTTTTGAAAGACATAGAGTAATATCAAAACCACGTTCTTTTAGGGCTTTTGCAAAGGTGATACTGTGAAGTTCTATACCACCAAAGTTTGGATTTTTGTTGGTGGCAAGCCATAAAATTTTTTTCATTTTGAGAACTTATCATACTTAAAAAAATCCTTCAAAAACCTTTCTATTTTGTCTATGGTTCTTTTTAACTCTTCCCTTGAAAGAGGATGAGGCTCTTCCACTAACCATGTTTCTCGCCTTTTGTGGGATATGATGTAGGGGCAGGTTTTATCAAGCTTGTCACATATTACAACCAATACATCTAAATCTTCGTAAGGTATATCTTCCAACGCATTGTTTTTAACGTTGGCTACGTTTAATCCTTTTTCTTTCAAAAGCTCCAAAGTGACCGGCGCTATCTCTTTATCTGGTTCTAAGCTTGCCGAATAAACCTCTGCTTTTAAACCCAAATCTTTTAATAGTTTTATAGCCAACGCTTCCGCTATCAAATTTCTATTTGAGTGTTTGTCGCATACAAAACCTATTTTCATACTTATATTATAACGTTTTTAGGCTTTTAAAAGCTTAGACATAGCTATTTCATCGCAAGAAGGAAACTTGGAACAATTTATGCACTCTCCCCATATTTTGTGGGGCAAAGTCTCTTTCTGTATGAGTTTAAATCCCATCTTTTTAAAGAAATCCACTTGGTAAGTAAGGACAAAAACCGTTTTTATGTCATAATACGCTGCCTCTTCTAAGCATCTTTCCACAAGGGCTTTTCCTATGCCCTTTTTGACGTAATTTTTTTCCACCGCCAGAGATTTTATCTCAGCCAAATCTTCCCATACTATATGAAGAGCGCAAACACCTATCACCTTTTCATTGTCCGTTGCTACAAAAAAATCTCTGATATTTTCATATATTGAGCTAAGAGACCTTGGCAGCAATACACCATCTTTGGCATACTCATTTATAAGCTCATGTATAAATGGGGCATCTTTTATTTTTGCTTTTCTAATGTCCACTCCAGGTACTCCTTCAATACGGTGGC
>JAGDWZ010000046.1:7057-18513 GCA_023269915.1 Hydrogenobaculum sp.
TCTTTTATTTTTGCTTTTCTAATGTCCACTCCAGGTACTCCTTCAATACGGTGGCGTTGTTTTGAGGGTCTTTTGAAGCGTATAAAAGCGTTATAGTGTTTTGTTTGATTAAATCTAAAAGTTCTTTTATATCTTTTTTTTGAAGTTCTTCTATGTATTTTTTCTTAAAAGCCTCAAAATCTTTCGTCTCATGGTAAAACTTTCTAAGCTCATCTGAAGGAGCTATGTCTTTTAGCCATAAATCGATCTTGTCTTTTTTTACACCCCTTGGCCAGAGTCTATCTACCAATATTCTTAAACCATCAGCATCTTCCTTTGGCTCATATACTCTTTTTGTTTTAATCATCTAAATATCTCTTGGAAGAATAAAAGCATGTGGTTCCAGGAGCGCTTATCGGCAAGTTCGTTGTAGGCACTACCCTTTGATTTATCGCTTCCAGCCGCTTTTTCTGTAAAAGAGTGCACCGCATCGCTATACATTATAATTTGGTAGTCTGCTTTTCTTTCGTTCATTTCCTTTATGAAATCTTCCACTTGAGACATAGGTACAAAAGGGTCGTCTACTCCATGGCAAACCAAAATCTTAGCTTTTACAGGATTTCTGCTGATATCCAACGTAGAAAGCCCACCGTGGAAACTAACCACACCTTTTACATCTACTCCTTCCCTTGCAAGCTCTAAAACGGCGGTTCCACCAAAGCAATATCCAATAGCGCCTATATAACCCTCTTTTAAAAGCTCAAAACCCTTAAGGGCTTCCATAGCGTCTAAAAGTCTTTTTCTTAAAAGACGGTAGTTTTCTTTGTAAGAGGATGATAGCTTAGCTGCCTCTTCTCTGTTCTTTGGTCTTACGCCTTTTCCATAAACATCCACCGCTAGGGCTATATAACCTAAAGAAGCCAAGGCTCTACACTTTTCTTTTACAAAATCACCTACACCCATCCAGTTTGGAACTACCAATATACCTGGTCTTTTTATATCAGAGCTTTCTTCGTAGGCGATATACCCTTCACAGACTACATCTGAAGAATTGTATTCAAAATCTTTGGCTATCATATTATAAATATAGGGTTTAAGGAGTTGGGTAGCAAGCGTTTAGACAGTTTGTCTCACAGCTTTGGGTAAGCCCTTGGCATTGTTCTTTGCAATAGTCTTTGCAAGATATAGCTTGAGGTGGTTTTTCAGAGCTTTGTGAGGCGCTTGTGCTTTGGTGGGTTTTAGTTTGATGGGAGCATCCAACCAAGATAAGACTAAAAATACCTAACATAGTAAGCTTTTTTCTCATAGTTAAATATGATAGCATGAAAATCTTTAAGAAGATGCTTTTTTACATACTAAGATACCGCCTTCGTGACCTACTACTATGAGTTTATCTCCTTTTTTAATATCCTCTAAGACTTTGGCGTGCCATTCTGTTACGCCTAATATAGGAGCTGGTGAGACAACTTCTATCATAGTTTTTGCTTTAGCGTCTTCTTTTGCATAAACTTCTTTGCCAAGTATGGCGTTTTCTGGCTGAGAGGATTTTGGTGTTTTTACGCTTATCCACTCTTTTGAGATTCTACGAAGAAGCAATATATTTATAACACTAACCATAAAAAATGTGATAAGCTGGGTTATAAGCATATTTTCATAGGGAATTTTTGTAAAATATTCCACTAAAAGCCCAAAAACTCCGGTTACGATGGCACTAAGCCCTATTGGGAAAAAAATCATAGCTGGATGGAATAGCTCTGCAATGGAAATGATGATGCCGATGCTTATCCAGACAATTGGACTCATTTTTCTACAAGACCTTTAATAGCCTCTATTATGCTGTTTGGAAATATTATAACCTTTGAGCTATTTGAAGAAGATAACTCTTTGATAGCTTCTATATAACGCTCGCCTAGTTGCAAAAGGCCAGCCGTTTCCCCTGACTCTTGAAGAGCCTTTCCTATCATAGTTATGACATCAGCTTGAGCTTGTCCCACTCTTTTTATAGCTTCTGCTCTGTTGGTTTGAGCTATTAGATAGCCCTCTGATTCTAAACGTTGTTTTTCTCTGTTTGCTTCTGATTGAAGTATTATAGCCCTTTTTTCTCTGTCAGCTTGAATTTGTTTTTCCATAGCTTTTACTATAGTTTCTGGTGGTAGTATGTCTTTTATTTCAACCCTTGTTATTACTATGCCCCATTCACTTTCTATGCCTGATAAGTTGTTTCTTAGTTTTCCATTTATCTCGTCCCTGTTTGATAAAGCGTGCTCTAACTCCATTGAGCCTATTATGGCTCTTAAATTGGTTTTAGCAAGTTGTATCAAAGATGCGTCTATGTTTGTAATGTTGTAAGTAGCGTTGTAGCTGTCCACAACTCTATAGAAAAATACAGCATCTATCTGGACTATAGCGTTGTCTTTTGTTATGACGGCTTGGGATGGTACATCTAAGAATTGCTCTCTCACGTTTACCTTGTTTCTTATAAAATCTATAAAAGGGGCTATGAAAGCAAGACCAGGTTTTAATGTTCTATGGTATCTGCCAAGCCTTTCTATAATCCATTCTTCCCCTTGCGGTACCGCTCTTACAGAAAATCTTACAAGCACCAAAACGATTATTAGTATAATTAATGCTATTATCATGCAATTACCCTCCTTTAATTAAGATAAGGTTTAGATAGAAAAAGTCAATTGTTGTTTTTATTGTTAGGTATCTTGATGCTCTACTTCGTATTGCAACTCTAAAAATGTTTTTCTTATCTCCTCTGGCAAATCCTCTTTGTACTTTGCTTTATAATACTCTTCATAAAAGTCTATTAGCCTATCTTTTATGGTGTGAAGGTCTACTTCTAAATTGGGTTTTTCATAGGTGCTTTTTCTAATGTCTATGACTTTGTTGACGATTGGCTCTGATTTTAGCATATTTTCTAAGTTTTTTGTATTATCAATGCTATCTTCTATTATAATGCGGACATATCCTTTAACATCCTCTATCTCTTTTATATTAAAATTGCTGGCGTTTACTGTAAGGGTCTTAAGCTGGTTTTTTAAATCTAGTTTTACTTTTTCTACTTTTGCCACAGAGTTTTCTTCCAATACAACGAAGTTAAAATACTTTTCTTGACCTTCTTCGTTAAAATCTATCTGATAACAAGAGCCCGTATAATAAGCTTCTACGGATGTGTTTATTTTTTGATATCTGTGGATATGTCCAAGAGCTACATAATCTAGTTCTTTAAGGCTTAGTATGTTTTCTAAACTGATAGCGTAAAAATCGCTTATCGTTGCTTCTCTTTCTGATTTTGTTGCTATTGCTCCTTTTGCCATCATATGAGAAACCATTATGTTGAATTTGTTTTTTGGGGCTTTTGAGATAATAGTGTTTATGAAATTTTGTACTTTATGTGCGTAATCCGAAGTTGCACTTTCTTCCCATACTTTTACTATAATTTTGGGAGAGATGTATGGTACACATATTATGTTTGCGTCTTTTATAGTTATTGTATAATCCGTAGAGGAAGGTTTTATAAAAAGATGCATGTTTGCATATTTTGCAAGGGTTTTATATCCTTCGAAGAATGCGTGGCTATCGTGATTTCCTGTAATAGCTACTATAGGTATGTTTAAGGCGTTTAACTCTCTTACCATAAAATCAAATATTATTTTTATGGCTTCTGTATCTGGATTGTATTGGTCAAATATATCTCCTGCCAATAAGATAAAATCTAAAGGCTCCTTTTTGGCAAAGTCTATAATCTGAGATATAGCATACTCTGCATCGTCGTTACGTAATTTGTGTTTAAGATGTTTGCCGGCATGTATATCCCCAACATGTATAAATTTAATCATCTTAGCCCTCTTATCTTGGCGGTGTTTTTGTACCTTTCTACTTTTGATACATCTTCTTTTTGCTCTTCCATAACCTTTATCTTTTCTAAAAGGTGTTTGTCTACTATAGCTATAGCTTCATCTATATCATCTGTGAGATGTATAAGGGATAAATCCTCTTCATCTATTGTGCCATGTTTTATGAAGGTATTTTTATAAAAATCCACAAGACCTTCCCAAAACTCTTTACCAAAAAGAATAAGCGGAAACTTTGGGCTTTTCTTTGTTTGTATCAGGGTTAGAGCTTCAGAGAGTTCGTCCATAGTACCAAAACCGCCTGGAAACACCAAGTAAGCGATGGAATATCTTATAAGCATAACTTTTCTTACAAAAAAATACTCAAAGCTCATAGATAAGGTTTGATAAGGGTTTGGTTTTTGCTCTTTTGGAAGCTTTATGTTTAAACCAACGGATATAACACCTGCGTCTCTTGCTCCCCTGTTGGCCGCTTCCATGATACCAGGACCGCCACCGGTGATGACGTTATAACCGCCTTTTCCAAACTCATAGCTAAGTTGATATGCTTTTTTGTAGTAGAAGTTATTTTCATCAAACCTTGCGCTTCCAAAAAATGTCACCGCTGGGCTTACATGAGAAAGTGTATCAAAACCGCTTACAAACTCGCTTAGTATTTTGAAGATACGCCACGTATCGCCTTCTTTTAACCTTAACTCTTCAAGTATGTTGTTGTTTTCCATTGTTTTTTAAGCTTTTAATATTATCCAAAAGGCATTATTAAAGAAGCGTAGTAAAAACCTTCTTCCTCTAAGTTTCCGCAAGATACCAATATGCCGTTCATAGGATCATCGGTGGATACATTTATGTAATCAGAAGGAGCATAATCCACAGCTTCTTTGAGATATCTGGCGTTTAAGTCTACGCTGAAGGCATCCCCTACGTAATCTATATCTATCTCGTCCCTTCCCTCTGTAAATTCTCTATCGGATGTTTCTCCTATCAGAATATTGTCAGAAAACGTCAACTTTATGGGTATTACGCTACCTTCACCGCTAAAAGAAAGTCTTTTGATTAAGTCTCTAAGCTCTTTTCTTTGAATTTTTGCATTTATAGGTCTTTCTATGTGCTCTATATACATTTTATAATCTGGAAATTCTCCTTCTAAAAGCCTACTAAACAAAGTCCATCCGGTAATTTTATCTTCGAAGATAAGGAAAGAGCTTCCAGGCTTATAATAAACGTTTACAAAAGAGGCTTTGTTTACTATGGTTTTAAGGATTTTTACGGTTTTTTTAGGTATTGTAAAAGATACGTTGTTTATGGTAAGTTCTTGGCTTGTTTCGTCTTGAGGATATTGCTTCTTGAATACAGTAAGCCTGTTGCCATCAGTGGCGGCGAACTCTATTAAAGGTCTTCCGTTTTGGTTGTCAAATATGACGTTAACGCCTGTGAGAGTCGGGTTTGCTGTATCTTCTTTTGCTACTGCGTAGTCAGTCCTCTCCAGCCCTTCTAATAGTAAAGAGCCTAATATTGTGTTTGATATCATGTCTTCTTCTATCTCTGGAAAAGCCGGAAACTCTGAAGCCTCTGCTAATGTGAGTTTAAACTTGCTTCTTCCACTTTGTATCTGGATGTAGCGACTTTTGCTTACGTCATCTTCTACGAGCGTTATTGTGAAAGTAGCGGATGAAAGACTTTTTATTATATCGCTTAACTTTTTAGAATTTATACAAAGCACACAGCTAACGTCTGATTGTTCTGCTTTGCCTTCTATTTTTATATAGTTTTCTAAATCTGTGGCTTTTACAAAATAGCGAGAGTTTTCTATCTCTATAAGAAAATTAGATAATATAGGTAATATGGATTTTGACTCTGTAGTATTTTTAGCTTTTGATATTATATCATCAAACTCTTTCTTGTCAAAAGTGACGCTACACTGGTTTTTGTTGATATCCATACATCTATTATAGCATAATTTAATTTTTTTACAAAAAATATTCTGGTATAATATAATCTTATGAGATGGAGGCCTTTATGTTAAAAGTTGATATAGTGACGCCAAAAGGTATAGTTTATACTGAAGAAGTAGAGTCTGTCAATATACCAGCTTACGATGGTGAAATGGGAGTGCTGGAAAATCATATGCTTCTTCTAACTCAAGTAAAACCTGGATTAGTTTATTTTAACAAAGATGATAAAAATGGTATAGCTATAGGACATGGATTTGCAGATATAACACCGGATAAGGTTATAATCTTAACCGAAGAAGCAATACCAGTAGGAAATATAGACTTAGAAGAATACAAAAAAATGTTTGATGAAGCCACAAAAAAGTTAGCCGATGCCAAGACTGCAGAAGAGATATCGGAGTGGCAGAAAAAAAGAGAGTTGGCAGAAACTTTTATAAATATAGCAAAGCATTTTAGCCCAAAAATAAAAGCCTGACAAGGAGTAAAAGGTGAGATTACCAGAAAGGTTGATAGATAGAATTATAAATAAGTTGGTATCAGAGCTTTTAACGAAAAAGTATATTGAAGTAGAAGATGTGGACATGTTTAAGAAACAACTTTTAGCGATATTCAAAGAAGCTGACGAAGAAGAAAGAAATCTTGATGAAAAAGCAAAGGAGATATTAAAAGAACAACTATCATACATAGAAAAAGAAAATATAGACTATAGAACCGCTTATAGAACTATAAGGACAAAGTTGGCGGAGGAAATGAAAATAGAAACAAAACCAAGGGAGCGCATGAATCAAATTACCAATAGAATAAGGGACCTCATAAAAAACGACCCAAATATAGAAATTTTTGAAGATATACCGCAAATAAGAAAGGTTGTATCTTCTATTCTAATAGAAGCTGCTAAAGAGGAAGAAGAAATAGAAAAAGAAGTTCGTATGCGTATAAAAAGCTATTCAAAGAAGATTGTGGAGGGTACCTCTGAGTGGAACATCCTTTATAAGAGAATTTATCAGGATACCTTGAAACAAAGGGGTCTTGCCTAATTATAAAAAAAATTAATTTTTTTTTAATAAAATCTTAATACTAAAAACATAAAATAAAGATTAAAATAATAAAATAAACTTGTTAGGAGGTATTTTTCATGGCTGTAAAAGCTGACAGAACATTGGATGCATCTGGTCTTAACTGTCCACTACCAGTACTTAAAACAAAAAAGGAAATGGCAGAAATGTCATCTGGTCAAATTTTAGAACTCATCACCACAGACCCAGGCGCAAAAGCTGATATACCAGCGTATTGCAAGAGAACTGGCGATGAACTCTTGGAAACTGTAGAAGAAGGTGGAAAAATTATATTTTACCTTAAGAAGAAATAAGGAGTTTAAAAAATGGAAAGAGTAGCCATAATAGCCACAAAAGGCACATTAGATATGGCATATCCACCGCTTATACTAGCATCTGTGGCGGCTTCTATGGGATTAGAAACAGCTATATTCTTTACATTTTACGGTCTTAACATCATCCACAAAGAAAAGATGAATCAATTGAAACTAGCACCAGTAGGAAATCCTGCTATGCCTATGGCTTTCCCGCCATCTATGGAACAAAAATTTCCTTTTCTTAAAAGCGTATCAAACTTTATACCAGGACCTCCACAACTTATGGGTGTAATACCCGGGATGACGGATTTGATGACAGAGATGATGAAAAAATCTATAAAAGAACATGGAGTAGCCTCTATACCAGAGTTGTTGCAGCTATGTAAAGAAGCTGATGTGAAGATGATACCATGCCAAATGACTATGGACCTTTTTGGTTACAAATATGAAGAATTAATAGATGGTTTGGAGCCACCGGGCGGTGCTATGACGTTGTATGATTTTATATTAGAAGCTGATAAGCCAATCACTCTTTTTATATAAGGGTTTGAAATGAAGAATGCTAATCCTTATATTATGTGCATAAAGCTTATAAGATTTTTATTATATTCTTATAAGCAAATCTTAATTGATTTTTTTGATTTTAAGATTAAACTTATTGAAGGAGATATTTATGGCGGTACCTAATGGATTTGAAAAGATTATATTTTATATTTTGACTGTGCCATTTTTTGAAAGAGCTGATGCTGTAACTGGCGAGCTTATAAATCCTCAAGCCGGTGCTCCTTTCTTTTTGGCAACAGCAGCAACTACGATGGATTTTGAAGTGGAGATGGTGATTACATCAGAAGCAGGCTTCTTGCTCATGAAGGATAACGCTAAGAAAGTTAAGGTAAGGCCTGGTGTAGAACAAACGGTATACGACTTTATAAAAATGGCAAAAGATGCTGGGGTGAAGGTATATCTTTGCGTACCATCTTTAGATTTGACAGAAGAGTATAAAAGAGAAGACGTAAATACAGAGCTTTGCGACGGTATAATAGGTGGTGCTGCATTCTTGGACAAAGTAATGAGTGGCGAGTACGCCGTTATAACCCTTTAAGGAGGTATTTGTTATGGATGGACACGCTTATGGATACAATCTTCCCATATCACAGAAGACAAAAGATGTGCCATGGGAAGAGAAGGTTAGAATTGTAGAGGAAGTCAAGTCTGACTTTCGCTATCATGAGTATATTTTTGGGTGTTTGAACTGCGGTGTGTGCACGGCATCGTGCCCATCTAATAGATTTTTTGATTATTCACCGAGAGAGATAGTCCAAAGATTTCTAGAAGATGATGTGGAAGTGCTTTACGATATGATGCACGAGTACATATGGGCTTGTTCTCAATGCTTTACCTGTTGGATAAGATGCCCGTTTGTAAACAACCCAGGTGGTCTTGTGGCTATAATGAGAGAAGTAGCTGTTAGAAACGCTTTTGATGCAACTAAAGATCTTCTCAAACCATACGGTCGTGTGCTTTTGAAGGTTATGACCACTGGTAACCAGCTCTCAGCGGACATGCTTCAGCCAGACTTCTTCCCAGACTGGGGACCAAAGATGGCTGATAACATGGAAAACCTCCGTGCAAAGCGTATGGCTATACCGTTTGATGTGGGTAAATCTGTTAAAACTGCTTGGGAAGTATCTCTTCAAACTGCTATAGAGCTTTACAGCATATGGAGAGAAACCGGCATATTTGATATGCTTGAGAAGATAGACCCCAACCTCTACAACGTTATTATGGATATGGTAGAAGAAAACGAAGAGCGTTGGGAAGATATGCAGGAAGAATAATGTTTATGCAATTTTTGGCGTTGTGCCAAAAAAATTTTTTAGGAGGTTAGTACGATGAGTTTACTTAGATATGACAAGACCAAATTTCCAATTCAAAATAACCACGCTCACTACGATGAGATTTTTGAGCGCATGGAAGAATTGGAAGCAAAAGGAGAAATCCTTATATATAGAATTACAGAAGAAAATAAACCCGTAGAGGTTTATACAAGAACTGGTCGTATAAAGACTGTACCTACCAATAAGCTATGGCACCATAAATCTTGTGGGCAATGTGGCAACATCCCTGGATACCCAGCTTCTATATTCTGGTTTATGAACAAGTTTGGATACGATTATCTTAATGAGCCACACCAAACTTCTTGTACTGCATGGAACTATCACGGTTCTGGTACATCAAATCCAGTGGCTTTGGCAGCTGTGTGGCTAAGAAACATGCACCAGGCTTGGAAAACTGGCTATTATCCTTTAATCCACTGCGGTACATCTTTTGGCTCTTATAAAGAAACCAGGGAACAGCTTATAATGAACAAAGAGTTAAGAGATGCTGTAAGACCTATACTTAAAAAACTTGGTAGATTAGGACCAAACGGAGAGTTGGTAATTCCTCAAGAAGTGGTGCACTATTCAGAGTGGGTGCACGCCAATAGACACAAAATTAAAGAACTATATGAAAAAGAAGGCAAACCAAAGGGTATAGATGTATCAAACGTAAGGGTTGCTATACACAACGCTTGTCACGTTTGGAAAATGATAGCTGACGATTATGTGTATGATCCAGAAATATACGGAGGTCAAAGGCCAGCTGCTTCAACAGCTGTAGTAAAAGAGCTCGGCGCTATTATAGCAGATTACTATACATGGTATGATTGTTGCGGTTTTGGATTTAGACATATATTGACAGAGAGAGAGTTTACGAGGTCTTTTGCTATAAATAGAAAACTGAAGGTAATATATGAGGACGCTAAGGCAGACCTTATAGTAACTCATGATACTGGTTGTACTACAACTTTTGAAAAGAATCAATGGATAGGTAAAGCCCACGACATGTACTATCCTGTAGCGGTAATGTCAGATGTTATGTTCGCAGCTTTAGCTTGCGGTGCTCACCCATACAAGATAGTCCAATTGTATTGGAACTGCTCAAGCTATGAACCTCTCTTGGAAAAGATGGGTATAACCAACTGGAAAGAGCTAAGAAAAGAATGGGAAGATACTGTGAAATATATAAACGAGCTAGACAAAGCAGGAAAATATGATGAGCTTCAAGAATTCTTCAAAACCTACGACCTATACGAGCCATATAGCAGAACATCAGATGGTAAGCCAAGAGCTAGTGCAACGGCAGATAAAGTATTGTTTAGATCTTAATAAACCTTTAGGAGGTTGTATATGTCTAAGAATGTATTGGTAATAGGTGGCGGGCCAGCCGGTATATCCGCAGCTAAAGCTCTTGGTAGATTGGGTGTACCTACCATTTTAGTAGAAAAGGAACAAAAGCTAGGTGGTAGGCCGATATTGGAAGATTATCACACCCTTATTCCAAGAAAGCTTAAGCCATCTCAAGTGTTAGGACCTGTGATTGATGAGGTAACCAAAAACTCAAACGTAAAGGTGAAGCTTGGCACAGAAGTAGCGGCTTGTGAAGGTACTCCTGGTAATTATAAGGTGAAGTTGTCAAATGGCGAAACTGTAGACGCCGGTGCTATAATAGTAGCCACTGGTTTCCAACATTTTAATCCTAGGAGAAAGGGCGAATTAGGCTACGGGCTTTTCCCTGATGTAATAACGAACCTTGAGCTAGAGCAAATGTTTTCTCGCCAAGGAAAGCTCTATAGACCATCAAACGGTCAGTTGCCAAAACGTGTAGCTTTTGTATTTTGTGTAGGTTCTAGAGATAGGCAGCTTGGAGTAACAAATGTACACTGCTGTAGATATGGATGTGCTTTGTCAGGCTTACAAGGCACAGAGATAAGAGAGCACTATCCAGATGTAGATGTATTTTGCTATTACATGGACGTTAGAACTTACGGTACTTGGGAATATCCATTCTATTGGGCTCCTCAAGAAAAAGCCGGTGTTAGATACGTAAGGGGTAGGATAGCTGAAATTACGTTTAGACCATCTGATGGAAGGCTTGTGGTAAAACACGAAGATACCATAGTGCAAAGACCTTCTGAAGTGCCAATGGACTTGGTTGTTTTGGTACTTGGCATGGAGCCATCAGAAGGCACTAAAAAAGTTGCTAAAATACTAGGCTTAAACCAAGATCAGGACAATAAGTTTTTGATACCTTCAGACAACTCTGGTTCTAACATAATCTCTAACAAAGAAGGCATATTTATAGCAGGTGCTTGTAAGGGTCCTATAGATATAGAGTCCTCCATGTCTGAAGGTGAAGCGGCTGCAGCAGAAGCAATAGCTTTTGTAGGAGCTAAGGTGAGTGTATAATGAG
>JAGDWZ010000046.1:18613-38467 GCA_023269915.1 Hydrogenobaculum sp.
GCGGCTGCAGCAGAAGCAATAGCTTTTGTAGGAGCTAAGGTGAGTGTATAATGAGCAATCTTAAACCAAACGAGGGGTTTAAAGCGGCCCCTCTTGATGATTTTTTAGTTAGAGATTACCTTATCAAGATATTGGGCGATGGTGAAGAGTTGGCCCAAGAGTTTTATTCAAGGGTGTTAGAAAAGTCCAACCTCTTTAAAGAAGCATTTTCAAAAGATAGATTGGCTTCTTTAGATAAAGATACGCTTTTAGATATATTCTATAGGATGTATCCGGCGCGCAGATTTAGAAATAAAATAGTGGAAGAAACCGGCATAAACAACCTAAAAAAAGCTATTAGTGATTTGTTATACGCTAAAGCCGACTCTTGGGAGCAAAGAGTGAACAACTTTACCAGCGTTATAAGAGGTGTAAGCAAGAAAAATGCTAAAGATATTGCTGCCGAAATCTTACACTTTACATTTCCAGAGGACTATATACTGTTTACATCTTGGATATGGGACCCAGAGTCTGAAAGTGGGGCTATAGTGTTTTTAAAAGAAGAAGCTCCCGTCAATGGTCATGGTAGAGAAATGTATGGTTCTACGTATGAAGAGTTTTACCAGACATATGTGCAAGTTTATGAAAAGCTTCTAGAATTTGGTATAAGAGTGAGAGGTTTCTTGTTTGTGGATATATTCCTAGCTATGATTTATGGTACTTATGTGGATTATATGACATTATCTACGATGCACAGCGCTAAAGGTTTTTTCCCACCGGCAGATTTTATAGCGAAACGTCTGCTTGGTGTTTTAAGAGATGATGAAGTAACTTTTACCTATTAATAGGAGGTTGTTATGGCTATTCATGAACGTGGCCTTGTAGAGCAAGAGCGTATAATAAAGAAGGACAGGATAGTAATAGACGGTGTAGATGCCTCTGGGGATTGGAACCTTATCATATTGCCTAGGGTTATAAACGATTATGATCTTGATTTTGCTAAAGATATAATAAATCATCCTCAAGGTAAAACCATAAACCAATGTTATCAGTGCTCTTACTGTACGGCTAGCTGTCCTGTACACAACTATTGGGACGAGAAGTACAATCCAAGACATTTTATATATCTGGCTAGATTAGGCATGCTGGACGAGCTTCAAAAAAGAGCGGATGTGATATGGAGATGTGTATCTTGCCACAAGTGCACACATAGATGCCCAAAAGGTGTGTTGGTGGAAGAAGTCCTAAAAGTTATAGTAAACCAGATGTCTAAAAAGGGTCTTATAGAAGAATACCCATCTAAGAAGTTTGATAAGTTCTTTACCGAAAGCGTTATAGAGTACGGCCGTATTGAAGATGGTGAGCTATTGTTTGGATGGATGGAAAAGCAAGGCTATAGTGTAATGAAAGATCCTATACTCAAAAAGCCTATACCTTTTGCAGGTGGTTTGCCAGATTGGTTGAAAAGCTTGGCGATTAAGCCATTAAAAGGTATGAATATAGACTTTTTGATACTAAACGCAAAACATATGCTTATACATCCGAGAACTCAAAACTGGAACAGATTTAAGCAGGTTTTGGAAAGAGTGATAAGAGAAGAAGGCATCATGACTCACTAAAGGAGGTTTTACATGGGTGTTATTGGTAAGAATGTAGCTTATTATCCTGGGTGCTCTTTGGAAGGTGCAGCTAGAGCTTACGATGTATCCTTGAGACTAGTGGCTAAAGATTTAGGTTTGGAACTTGATTATTTGAAAGATTATAACTGTTGCGGTGCTATGGAATCTAAGAATGTAACTTTCTGGGGTACCATATTAATGAATGCTAGAAATATGTCCTTGGCAAGAAAGCAAGGGCACGAGGTAATTGTGGCTCCTTGTAATGGTTGTTCGTTTTCTTTGCAAAGAGCATGGTACTTTTTAACCACTGATAACTCGGTATTTACAAAAACAAATGCCCTTTTGAGAGAAGGCGGTGTGGATCCGCTGGATGTGGTGCCAGAGACCTATCACGCATTAGAGTGGTTATATGAGGAAGCTGGACCAGAGAAGATAAAGGAAAAGACTAAAAAACCTTTAAAAGGTTTAAAAGTGGCAAATTATTACGGATGTCTTTATACAAGACCGCACTTTTATGCTAGAACTTATTCTCATGCTGGCGGTCAGGACTTAGATAAAGATAGGCCAATGAGAAGAGCTACAGCCGATGACGACGAACATCCATTTTTCCAAAACAAGCTTTTAGAAGCAGCCGGGGCTACTAGCGTAGAATTTGAGCCTATGCATACCCAATGTTGTGGTGGTCCTCACTCGTTGTCGGACGAGTCGGTGTCTGAAAAGTTTGTTATGATGATACTGCAAAGCGCCAAAAGAAATGGTGCAGATGTTATAGCTACCGAATGTCCATTGTGTCATGCCTCTCTAGAAATGTATAGACATAGACTTATGCTTAAAGGAGTACCAGATGTTGATGTTCCAGCCGTATACTTTACGCAGCTTTTAGGTATAGCTTTAGGAAGAAGCGCTTCCGAAGTAAAGCTAAAGGACAATCTATCAGATCCATTACCAGTGCTAAAGAGATACGGTTTGGTATAAAATAAATAGCCCCCTTTTATGGGGGCATATATTCTAGAGGTGGACAATATGGATTTACATGGTAATGTAGACGAGAATATAGTTGATCATAACGGTTGTTTGATACCAAAAGATTTGTATTACGACATAGAAAATCAAGTGTGGATTAGATTGGAGCCAGATGGCAATGTTACTTATGGTCTGACGGATGTTGGGCAAACTAGATCAGGCAAACTTTTACATATACGTATAAAAGATGTAGGTAAGAAAATACCCAAAGGTAAACCAGTAGCTTCTTTGGAAAGTGGTAAGTGGGCAGGTCCTATTCCATGTATAGTTGAAGGTGAAGTGGTGAAAAGAAATGAAGAACTATTGGAGCAAGCTGATATAATAAACTACGATCCATATGGTAGAGGTTGGATAGTAACTTTAAAACCTGTAAATTTAGAAAGAGATTTGAAAGATTTAGTTACGGGTGAAGAAGCCGTTAGGAAAATGAAAGAGTATATTGATAGAGAAGATATTATTTGTATGAGGTGTACGTAGTATGGCAGCTTCTGACAAACATGTTATACTTTTAGTTTCCCAGTGGTGTGCTACATGTCCAGATGCAGATGCCCTTTATCAAAAGCTACAAGCTGAGTTAGGTTTTAAATATGAGGTGTTAGATGTTGCGCAACCAGAGGGTAGGGCTTGGGCTAAAAAATTGATAGTTAGAAGCGTCCCGTCCACTATCATAAATGGTAAATTGACTTTTGTAGGAGTGCCATCTGAAGAAGAAGTAAGGAAGGTGTTAAATTCATGATGGAAGCAGAAGGACAAAAGATATTGATACTTATGACAAGCGGTCCTAAAACCCCTCATAGATGTGCTACGCCGTTTTTTATAGGTGCTCTTATGGCTTCCAACGATGCTGAAGTAGAGATATTTTTTAATATGGATGGTACCAATTTGATAAGAAAAGGTATTCCAGAGTCTATATATCCAGGCGGAGAGTCCTGTGTGGCGGGTCAAAAACCAAAATCTGTATACGAATTTATGAAAGATGCCAAAGCTGCCGGTGTTAAGCTTTACTCTTGTAAGCAAGCTATAGATTCTTCAGGGCTAAAAGAGGATGAATTAATACCGCTTTTAGATGGTGTGGTACCGGCTGGTGAATTTGCTCAAAAATCTTTAGAGGCGGACAAGGTTTTAATTTTTTAAGGTTTTAAAATCTAAAAATTAATTTAGAAAAATTTAAATAGGAGGTTATAAATATGGCAGTAGTAAACGGGTGCAACATCCCAGAAGATTTACTTTACGACGTAGACGCAGAGGCCAACGCCTTCACATGGGCAAAAGATAACGGTGACGGTACCTTTACCGTAGGTCTCACCTCTGTAGCGGCAGCTATGGCCGGTAGACTTGTGGCTTATACACCTAAGAAGCCCGGAAAGGCTGTGGAAAGAAGAAAGTCTGTGGCTACCATCGAGAGCGGTAAGTGGGTTGGTCCTGTTCCATCACCTCTGAGTGGTGAAGTGGTGGAGATAAACGATGCTGTTAAGGCAAATCCAGCGTTAGCAAACGACGATCCTTATGGCGCTGGTTGGATAGCCAAGATAAAACCCACCAATCCATCTGAAGTATCTATGCTTTTAAAAGGTCCAGAAGCTGTAGAAAAGCTTGGTGCCATAGCTAAAGAAAAAGGCATTTCCTGCGGTTGATATAATCTACGCCCTACTCTTTTTGAGTAGGGTTTTTTAAATTTAAAAATTAATTGAGGTATTTTAATGAAGAAACTTGCTATTGTTTTGATGTCCGATGTAAATACAAGTGAGTTAAGAGTAGAAATGAGTATGAGATTCGCCTTGAGGGCATCAGAAGACCCAAGATTCGATGTAAGATTCTTCTTTTGGGCCGATGGTGTGAAAGTCCCAAGGCAAATAGAGAATATTCCCCATCTCAAAGAGTTGTTTTATAAGCTTTTAGAAAAAGGCATTACCACAATGGCATGTATCAACAACTCTACAAAGCTAGGAGAAAAAGAATACAACGAAGAAAAAGGTATAAACGTGTTGGCTATTGGGCCAGAACTTTTAGAGCTTATAGATCAAGGAGCTGAAATTGTTACATTTTGAGGTGAAGTTTATATGGTAGATATAGAGATAGATGAATCTTTTTTAGAAAAGCTTAAAACTGGTTTACAAACAAAGGAAGAGCATTTTGGCAAAAATATATTTTTTTATGGTCCAGGCTTTAAGCATTATGAAGTAGAGGATTTTAAGACCGTTTCTAAGCCGAGGTTTGTGGATATATCTATCACTGGAAAAAAATGCGAGCTCATGTGCGATCATTGTGCTTCTAAGATATTGCATCATATGATACCAGCCACTTCCCCTGAGGAGTTGATAAGGGTATGTGAAGAGCTTAAAGATGCTGGCGTTGGTGGTATATTGATATCTGGAGGCTCAAACAAGGATAACGTGGTAGAGCTATACGATTACAAAGATGCAATGATATATGCCAAAAAGGAGCTAGGTCTTATAGTAACATGCCACGTTGGATTGGTGGACGAGAGGTTGGCAAGAACATTGAAAGAGGCAGAAGTGGATGCCGTACTTCTAGACATAATAGGAGAGGATGAAACTATCCACAAGGTTTACAAACTTCCTCATAAAACTACAAAAGATTATGATGAGTCTATGAGGCTTTTAAAAGAACAAGGCCTTAGGATAGTGCCTCATATAATAATTGGCCTTCATTACGGCAAAATAATGGGAGAATTTAAAGCAGTAGACATGATAGCCAAATATGATCCAGATGCTTTGGTGCTTGTGGTGGTTATGCCTTATTACGGAAACGCTAGATACCAGCTTGTAAAACCACCTACCGCTGAAGAAGCTGCAGAGGTGATACTTTACGCCAGGCAAAAAATGCCAAAAAACCCTATAATAATAGGATGTGCAAGACCAGCAGGAGAGTATCGCTTGGCGTTTGACACTTACGCAATGTTGGCAGGAGCGAACGGTATAGCTTTTCCAGCTGAAGGGATAGTCTCTCAAAGCCTAGAATTTGGCATGAAACCGCACATATCCCCAAACTGCTGCTCTACTGTGATATTTGATATAAGGGATTTTGTTAATGGCTGAAGTACTAGAGGTTTTGGATATATCTAAAAGCCTGAAACTAATAAAACTAAGAAGTTTGTATCTTTCAAAAGCAAAACCAGGCCAGTTTTTTGTGATGCAGTATCAAGAAAAGCCCGAAAGAATACCTCTTTTTATAATGGACTCTAATCAAAATGAGAATACTATAACATTTTTATTACAAAAATCAGATGATATTTTAAATATAGAGATATTTGACAATATAAAAGTTGGTCAAAGGCTTTATTATGTGGAAGGACCTGCCGGTAAGCCCTTTCCTTTGTTAGAAAATAAAAATATACTTTTCGTAAGCATGAATTGGGGATTTGCTGGTATTTATAACATTGCAAAATATCTAAAATCAAAAAACAATATAGATCTTGCTTTTATAGATACTGATAGCGTAAACCTTGAAGTTTTAAAACCTTTTACAACCATATTTAACAACGTGTATGAATATAGTAGCATAGATACTTTTGGGCAAAACGGTAAACATTATGATGTTATAGTAAGTGCAGGTTCTAATGAGTTAGCAAAAGAGTTAGTTAGCATTTATGAAGACAAAGAAGTTGTATGTGCCGTTATCACAAGGATGCTTTGTACAGTGGGGCTCTGTTTGGCTTGTAGGATACAATACGATGGCAAGATGAAGCTTCCCTGCGTAGAGGGTCCTTGGCTTGATGCCAGTAAGATAGATTTTGATGATTTAAATAGAAGGCACCTCATACTAAAAGATGTGCTGGTGCGCTCTAGGAAGAGTTGAGCTATGAAGAAGATAAGGTATTATGATAGAAACCAAGAAATTTTGATGCCAGTAGAAAAGCGTACAAAGACCTTTGAAGAGTACGCCCTTGGCTATACTATAAATTTAGCCATAGATGAAGCCAAGCGTTGTATTCTGTGTAAAGATGCTGAAAAAAGATGTATAAGGGGATGTCCTATAAATGTAGATATACCGGGGTTTATTTCAAAAATTGCTGAAGGAAATATATTAGAAGCTTACAAAATTATCATACAAACAGATATATTTCCATCCATATGTGGAAGGGTATGCCCTCAGGAAAGGCAATGCGAGGGTGCTTGTATATTGTACTTTGATACTGTAAGGAATAAAAGAAACAAAGGTTTGCCTGTAAACATAGGTGCCTTGGAGAAATTTGTAGGGGATTTTGTAAGGATATCTGGCATAGAACCACAGGTAGACGTAGAGGATAAGAAGGGGTATAAAGTAGCTATAGTTGGTTCTGGACCAGCGTCTTTGGGGTGTGCCTATGAACTAGCTAGAAAAGGTATAGATGTAGAAGTTTACGAAGCTCTCCCAAGGCTTGGCGGCGTGATGTTTTACGGTATACCCAATGCAAGACTTGACAAGTCTATATTGGAATATGAAATAAACAAGCTTAAAAAAATGGGCGTAAAATTTCATACCGGGGTAGTGATAGGCAGGAGCATATCTTTAAAAGAGTTAAAAGATAACTTTGATGCGGTCTTTATAGGCGTTGGTGCTGGTAGGGGAAATTTAGGTATAAAGGGAGATAATCTAATCAATGTATATTCTGCCATCGAATTTCTTATGAATATAGCCCTTGGATGTCCTATGGCCGATATAAAAAAAGTAGCCATAATAGGTGGTGGATTTACCGCTGTAGACTGTGCTATAAGTGCCATAAGGTTTGGTATAGAAACTCACGTTGTTTATAGAAGAACTCGAGAAACTTCTTCTGCAAGAGATGAAGAGTGGGACCATATTCAAGAAGAAGGTGCTATAATACATTGGCTTACCCAACCAAAAGAGATAATAGGTGATGAACAGGGGTTTGTAAAGGGGCTTCGTTGTGTGAAGATGGAGCTTGGAGAACCGGATGATTCTGGAAGGCCTAAGCCTATTGAGATACCAAACTCTGACTTTGTTATAGACTGTGATGCAGTGGTACTGGCTATAGGGCAAAAGCCAAATCCGATAGCTTTTGAAGAGTTAAATTTAAAAACCACAAAGTGGGGTACGTTGGAAGTGGATGAACACTATATGTGCTCAGTAGAGGGTATATTTGCGTCTGGAGATGTGGTAAATGGTGGTGATACGGTAGTAAGAGCTTTAAAAGAAGGTAAAGAAGCTGCAAAACATATTTACGATTATCTTATCAATAAATCTAGGAGGTCTTAAGCATGTCAAAGAAGAAAATCGTTATAGGAATAGTAGCCTTAGGGGCTGTCTTTTTGCTTTTTAGAGCTTGTGGTTCTTCACCTCAAGGTATTTCAAGAGATTTAGTGTCGGATTTTGTTTCAAATCTAAAAGACCATCACCCTATGAAGGCTATAAGAAAACTTGATCCAAGCCTTAGAGAGAATTTAGAATCTCAAGTGAAACTTCCGTTGGCGTTGGTGGAGATGAAGCCTTACGAAGCTTTAGGGGCAACCTTAGAGGGGCAGATGTCTTTTGTAAAATCTTGGAAAATTAAAAATGTATCAAAAATATCTGACTCAGAGGTAAAGGTTACCTTGGAAACTAAGGACAATGAACGTATGGAGCGTGATATAACCTTTACGGTATCAAAAGAAGACGGCTCTTGGAAGATAACTGCTATAAACTTTTGACAGTTATTGAAAGTACTTATCTGGCAAACGGCTTATTTAGGGGATGTGGTTTTAGCCACATCCCTTTTGCAAAATACCTTAGAAATATTTGGTGATTACAACGTTGGTTTTGTAGGAAGACCGTTTATAAAGGATGTTTTGCAAGGCTACAATATAAATTTTCATCCTTACGAAAAGACTTGGAAAGAATCTTTTAGTATTATAAAAGCCATAAAACATTACGACGTAGTTTTGTCTTTGCATGTGTCTTTGAGAAGTGCTCTTATTTTATATATGTCTGGTATTAAAAGGCGTATAGGTTTTGATAGGTCGGAAGGGAAGCTTCTTTATACAGACTTAGTAAGCTATCAAGAGAAGGGCATCCATGAAATACAAAGAAATATAAAGCTTTTAGAGCTTTTAACATCAAAAAAGCTAACACCAAAACCCCCAAAACTCTACGTAGAAGATGAGGTACTTTGGCTTGTAAAAAGCAAGTTTGATTTGCCATCATCTTTTGTAGTTATTGCCCCAAAATCTAATTTTTTTCTAAAAACATGGAAACAAGAGTATTTTTTGGAGCTTGCAAAAGCCCTTGATAGGCCCATAGTAATATTGTCTGATACTCGTTTAGAAGTTTTTGACGATATAAAGCATGTGAAAAACCTTTCTGGGCTTACCTCTTTAAAAGAGTTTATAGCTATCATAAGTTTATCGGATTTTGTGATTGCAAACGACTCGTCTTCTATCCATATAGCAAACGCCTTCGGTAAAAGGGCTATATCTATATACTGCGCCACTTCATCCTCTTATGGATTTTATCCTATCTTAGGGGATTATCTTGAGCCAAAGCTTTCTTGTCATCCTTGTTCTATCAATCCTAAAAGCTGTAAAACAAATACCTTTGAGTGTTTGGACTTTATAAAACCAAAAGATGTTTTGAGCAAGATAAAAGACTTTTCATGATATATTCATCTCTGTATGGTATAATGGCTTATCAGTAATATAGGAGGTTTAACATGTATAAAAAGTTAGTTGTTAGTTTAGGAATTTTTGGTGCTTTACTAAGTAGTGCTTATGCTTCTAATTGTCCTTCAAAAACTGAGGTGCAAAATGTATTAAAAGAATTTAACCTTCCGTCTTCTATGAGCATAGTAGATATATCTCCTTCAAAAAGGCTTAAAGATTTTTGTGAAGTAGTGTTTAAGGTGTCTCCATTAAACGCCCAATATTTTTTTATAAGCAAAGATGCACGCTACATAATACAGGGCCAAGTTATAGATTTAAAGCATAAATCTTTGGTATCTCCTAATTTATCAAAATACGAGAAACTATCAAGCGATCAGCTTAAAGAGCTAGAAAACCATGTGGATTTTGTATACAATGGTAAAAACGCTAAAAACTTTGTATATTTTATAACAGACCCTCAATGTCCATTTTGTCATGAAGCCGAAAACCCTCTTAAAGAATGGGCTAAAAAGAATCATATAGCAATCAAAGTCATTTTGTATCCCGTGCAAACTCCAAACGGTTCTTTGCATCCTGGTTCTATAAGAAAATCCGCAGAGCTTTTGTGCGATAACAACTCTAGCTACAGCATGTTGGAATTTATGTACAGTGCTCCAGTACCAAAAAATCCTTGTAAAAAGGGTATAGAAAAAGTAAAGAGCAATATAGAATTTTTACAACGTTTAGGGGTAAACGGAACTCCTACTTTTGTGGGTCCTAAAGGCAAAGTAGAAACAGGTATTGCAAACTCAAAAGAAGCGATGCACAAAGAGTTTGACAATCTGATAAAATAATCTTTATGATTGCTTACTTTGTAATGGAATGTGGGGTAGAGCCATATATCCCCACTTATAGTGGTGGATTAGGAGTATTGGCAGGAGATACTCTACAAAGTCTTGCGGATCTTAAGATACCTTCAGTGGGTGTCACTATACTTTGGAGAAAGGGCTATACTTCTCAACACCTAACAGCTCACGGGGCCCAGACAGATTTTCCCCAAACATGGGACCCATCGAAATACCTAAAACCTTTGGATATAAAGGTTAAAATCCCAATAAATGGTCAAGATGTATATGTGACCGCTTGGAAATACGATATGATGGGAATAAGCGGTCATGTGGTACCTGTGCTATTTTTGGACACAAATCTAAAGGAAAATACACCCGAGGTAAGACAGATATTTGATAGGCTTTACCTTGCTCAAGGTAAAGATAGAATGCTTCAAGAGATAATATTTGGTATAGGTGGGTATGAACTTCTAAAGGCTTTGGGTTATAAAATAATGGTTTATCACATAAACGAAAGCCATTCTGCGTTTCTTACTATAGGGCTTTTAAAAGACCTACAAGACATAGAAAAGGTGAAAAATAGGGTGGTTTTTGTCACGCATACTCCTGTGGCTGCTGCTTTTGATAAGTTTCCTATAGAAGATGTTAAAACTTACTTGAAAGATTATATACAAGACGTAAACATGGACCCGCTTTTTGACCATGACCAAGAATTTAACCTTTCTTGGGTGTCTTTAAAAGCATCTAGGACTGTGGCGGCGGTTTCAAAGAAACATAAGTATGTATCTGAAAGTATCTTTGAAGGGCACAAATTAGAGTATGTAACAAACGGCATACATCATATAAGGTGGGTTTCTCCTCATCATAAAAAACTTTATACAGAGTTTGTAAGAGGTTGGGAAGAAGACCCGTCTTTGTTAAGACAAATAGTAAACTTGCCAGACCAAAAGTTTGTAGAAGCCCATCAAAAGGCCAAAGACGACCTTATAGACCTTGTAAATTCCCAGACTGATGCCTCCTTTTCAAGGGACTGGTTTACCATAGGTGTAGCAAGGCGTATTACCGCTTATAAAAGAAATCATATGATTTTGAAAGAATTGGATTGGCTCATAGATATAGCGAACGATTTTAACGGTCTTCAAATAGTGTTTTCTGGTAAAGCTCATCCTCTTGATGGAGAGGGTAAGGCAATTATAAAAGAGATATTTGATGCAAAAGACTATGCAAAATCTAAAACCAACAAGCTAAAGATAGCTTTTATAGAAAATTACGATATGAACAAGGCAAAAGTGATTGTATCAGGCGTTGATATATGGCTTAATACACCTCAAAGACCTTTAGAAGCGTCTGGTACCAGCGGTATGAAAGCCGCTTTAAACGGTGTTCCAAACTTTTCTGTATTAGATGGATGGTGGATAGAAGGATGTATGGAGAATGTAAACGGATGGTCTATAGGCAAGAAAACGTCTTGGGAAGACATAACTTTAGAACCAGAATGGGATAAGGATGAAATCCATGACCTTTACAACAAGCTTAGATATATAATACTGCCCACTTATTACAACAGCTTTGGTAAATATCTAAACGTAATGAAGATGTCTGTGGCAACCGTTGGTACATATTTTAATACAAATAGAATGGTTATGGAATATATTACAAAATTATACTTAAAGAATACCTTGGCGGAGTGAAAAATTATAAGTTTACTATATCTTTTTTAGGGACCAACTACAGCGGTTGGCAATATCAGCCAAATGTACCCACTGTCCAGAATGAGGTAGAAGAGAAACTTTATTATATAGTAAACAAGAAAAAACCAATAAAACAAAAGATAAGAGCCATAGGATGCTCAAGGACAGACAAAGGAGTACACGCTATAGAGTTTGTTTTTAACGTTAAGATGGATTACGATAAAGACTTAAGCTTTTTAAAAAGAGCTCTTAATAGCGCATTGCCAAAGGATATAAAAGTGCATGACATAGAAGAGGTACCGCTTGATTTTAACGCTCGTTTTGACGCTTTTAAAAAAACATATATATATAAGCTATTTTTTGGTGAAAAAAATTCACCATTTTTGCAAGATAGGGCTATGCTTGTTTATAAACCAACAGATTTAGAAAAATTGATAAGTGTAGCAAGTATGTTTTTAGGATATAAAGATTTCAGAGGATTTGCAAAAGAACCAGAAGACGACAACACGTTTTGCTTTGTGGAAAATATAAATTTTAAAATAGATTACCCTTTGGTGGAGATGTCTATTACTGCCAATAGATTTTTGAGATATATGGTAAGACGCATTGTGGGGACTATGCTCTCTTATGCTCAAGGCAATATATCTATAGATGATATAAGCGATTTTTTAAAAGCCAAAAAAATATCAAATCATACTGCAAAAGCACATGGATTATACTTAAAGAAGGTTTATTACGATGGAGATAGGTGATATAGTTTTAGATATGTATAGAATAGTAGGTATACTTGGAGAGGGTGAGTTTGGTAAAGTATACAAAGTAGAAGGGCTCAAAGGTAAATACAAGTGGAAGGAGTTTGCTCTTAAGATAGCAAAAGATGACTATGCTATAGAATACCTTTGGAAAGAAGTTCAGTCTTTGATACTTTTAAGACATCCAAACATCATATCTTTGATAAGCTATTTGTATAAGAAAGATGAAAAGAGATTATATGTTATATACGAGCTTATGGATACCGGTAACTTAAAAGAATACATATCTCATCAAAGTCTCAACAAAGAAAATGTTTTAAAAATTTTTACAGATATAACCAACGGCCTTGCTTTTTTACATCAGATGGGTTATATACACAGTGATATAAAACCGGACAACGTGTTTGGTAAAAAGATACTAAAAGGTCTTGTTTGGAAATTGGGAGATTTTGGGCTTTTAAAAACAAAAAAAGGACAATCTCTGATATCGATAAAGGGCACCATAGGTTATATAGCCCCTGAGATATTTAGAAACGAGATATACCCATCAAGCGATATATTTTCAATGGGAGCCTTGCTTCACTATATTCTTACAAAGAAAGATCCATTTGAGATAGAAAGCGATATACCAAAGCTAAAAAGAAACAAAAACTGCGATTACAAAATATCAGAAGATATACCGCAAAAGACCAGAGAATTTATAAAAATGCTTTTAGAGTGCGATTACAACAAAAGATTTCAAAACGCTATAGAACTAAGGGAGTATCTTAGAACCCACGAGATTTTATGAAGATAATTTATGAATGCGGACAAGTGATAGGAGAGAAAAACTATCAAAGCGATGAAATGTTTGTAAAAGACAATGTATTTGCAGTGGCAGATGGTATGGGAGATAAAAACTCTGGGAAGCTTGCTGCAAAGGTAGCAATACAAGTTTTAGAACAAAACTTAGAAGATTTGGACAAGGCTTTTATAAAAATAAATAAGGAAATAATAAATAGGCTCAGTAAGTATGCAGATGGATTTATATGTGGGACCACTCTTAGTGTGTTAAAATGCGACTTGGCTGTCTCTAAATACTACGTATACCATGTAGGGGATTCTAAAATATTTCTTATTCGCGATAAAAACCTAATACAGCTTACTAAAGACCAAAACAGTGTGGAAAATAAGAAAAAGTATGTAAAAGCCCTTGGTATAAATTGGAATATAGATGTTTATAAAAATGAAGGGAGTATAAAAAAAGAAGATATATTTTTTGTATCTACAGATGGTATATGCGATATAAAAGACATGCTGGAGGACATAGCCAACAAAGAACCAAAGGACATAAAGGATTATATCTTATCTTATCAAAGCCATTTGAAGGACAACCTATCTTTTATAGTGTTAAAAGTGTTTTAGTCTTTGATAAGTAGCAACGTTGCTAAGTATAAAGTTTTTAATACCGTCTTTTGTAAAATTAAACATCTCTCTCAACTCTTTTTGAGAAGCGTGTTCTACAAACTTATCAGGTATACCTATCCTATAAACATCAACTTTTATCATATTATTGTTGTAGAATTCTATCACCGATGCTCCAAAACCGCCTTTTAGAACGTTGTCTTCTATTGTGATAACCGTGTTAAACCTCTTTGCTATATCTAAAAGCATATGTTCATCTAATGGTTTTATAAACCTTGCGTTTATTATCTCTATATCTATACCATCTTCAGCCAATTCATAAGAAGCTTCCAAAGCCTCTTTGACTAGGTAACTGTGTGTAAGTATTGCAATATCCTTACCGGGTTTTACAATCTCCCATTTACCTATCTCTAAAAGCTTAGGTTCTCTTTTATCTTTGGATAGAATAGCTTCTCCTCTTGGATATCTAACGACAAAAGGTTTTCTTGAATGTATGCCGGTATATAAAAGGTCCAACAGCTCTAAGTCATCTTTTGGAGAAGATATGATGATATTTGGTATGCAGCTTAAAAAAGATATATCGAATACACCGTGATGTGTTGGCCCATCTTCTCCTACCAAACCAGCTCTATCCACTGCGAAAACAACATTTAGATTTTGAAGGGCTATATCGTGTATTATTTGGTCGTAGGCTCTTTGCATAAAAGTAGAGTAATAGGCCAAAACCGGTTTTAGTCCCCCTGCGGCAAGTCCAGCAGAAAACGTGGCGGCGTGTTGCTCTGCTATACCGACGTCAAAAAATCTGTCTGGATATTTTTTAGCAAAATCCACAAGACCAGAGCCTTCTTTCATAGCCGGTGTTATGGCTACTACTCTTTCATCAAGGTCTGCTATTTTAAGAAGTGCTTCTGAAAAGCATTGAGTCCAAGATTTACCACCAGACATTTTTGAAGCTTCACCGGACTCCTTCTTGTAAGGTGCCACCCCATGCCATTTTACCGGGTTTTCTTCTGCTGGTTCGTAACCTTTGCCTTTCTTGGTTACAATGTGTATTAATATAGGTCCATCCATAGATTTTGCGTTTCTTAACGTTGTTTCGAGGGCTTCTTCATTGTGACCATCTATTATACCTATGTAATTTAGACCAAGTTCTTCGAACAAAATACCAGGTGTGGCGAAACCCTTTACAAACTCTTCCGTGAGTTTTGCAAATCTTCTTGGCACAAACCCTGCTTTGTCTAAAATATTTTTTATTTTGTTTCTTGTATCTTGTATGTGTTTGCCAGTAATTAGTTTGTTTAGATACGTGGATATTGCACCTATATTTTTTGATATAGACATCTCGTTATCGTTTAAAATTATTATGAGTTTATTATGGCGAAGATGACCTATGTTGTTTAAAGCTTCGTAAACCATGCCAGCAGTCATAGCACCATCTCCTATGACAGCTACTACGTAGGAGTCATCTTTTAATAGGTCTTTTGCCACCCTAAAACCTTCTGCTGCTGATACGGAAGTGGAACTATGCCCTGCTCCAAAAGCATCGTATATACTTTCTTCTCTTCTTAAAAATCCAGATATCCCACCTTTTTTCCTTAGCGTGTGGAATACATTTTTTCTATCTGTTAATATCTTCCAAGGGTAAGCTTGATGGCCTATATCCCAAACCACAATATCTTTTGGTACATCAAAAACTCTTAAAAGAGCTATGGTGAGCTCTACAGTACCAAGACCAGGAGCTACGTGGCCCCCGTTTTTAGATGTTACATCTATGATAAGCTCTCTTACTTCTTTAGCTAAAATATCAAGCTCTTCTTTTGAAAGCTCTTTCAAATCCAATACGCTGTTTATGCGTTCTAATACACTCATTTATATTAATATATTATCTTGCTACAAAATCAAATATGATATCAAGCCCTAAGAATACTGTCAAAAGACAGAAAAATAATCCCGTAACAGCTATTGCTATACCTTTTATCCTGCCAGCTTCCTCTTGTTTTACCCAGAGATACATGAAAGTACCTATTATGTAAAGAGCTGTAAATATGGCAATCCATTTGTGCAAAAATACAAAAAGCCCTGGCGCTTTTACCATAACATAGGATATCCTTTGAGCACCAAAGCCAGTGAGCACAGCTAAAATTCCAAAAATTACCGATAACCCATGATTCGTAAGACCAAATAGCATTATAGACTTCTTTTTATAAAGCGTGAATACTAAAAGATAGGCAACAAAAGCCGTTAGAGCATAAACGCCGGTAAACATTGCAAAAAAGGCATGTAGCATAACTTATACCTCCGTAAGTATTAGAATATAATTATAAACCATAAACTAAATGAGGATTAAAAATCTTCTTATAAGAAGCTCAAAAATGCTTATATATCAAAAGACACATTGACATATAAAATAAATGTTATAATATATACCTATCCCATTTTTAAAGGAGGCACTTGTTATGTACTATGTAGCTAAAGTTATAAACGACGAATGCAGCAAATACAACTGTAAACAATGCACGCTTTTTTGCCCAGAGCCAAATACCCTCATGTACGATGACAACGAGCATCATGCTTACGTAATTACCAACAGATGCAAAGGTTGTGCACTTTGCGTATATGTATGCTCTGACATGCTAAAAAGAAACGCTATAAAGATGGTGATGGCAGAAGCTCACGAAGAAGTGGCATAAGCTTATGGAATTTTCAAAAGAACAGCTTGAATTTTTATCGAACATATTTGAGCAAGACATCACCAACGATAATTTTGATGAGATACTAAAAGCTAAAAAATACAGGCTATACGAATGTAAAAGCTGTGGAAAGCTGATACTTCACGACAATTACGAATTTTGGAATATCACAGAATGCTGTGATGATAACTCCAAAATAATGGATGATGGGACTTTGATGTGTGAGGTGTGCTACTCAAAATCCATTGAAAATATGATAAGTTGGTTAAATAGAAGACCAGAATGGGCAAAAGAGGTAAAGTTTGATATAAAAAGGAGGGAATGATGGCGAAAGTAGCGGTTTTACTAGCTCCTGGTTTTGAAGAAATAGAGGCCATAGCTCCTATAGACATCCTAAGAAGAGGCGGGGTAGAAGTATTAATAGTAGGCGTTAAAGACAAAGTTATATCAAGTGCTAGAAATGTCAAGATTGAAACAGATATTACGATAGATGAGTTAAAAGATGTAGATAGTTTAGATATGGTTGTAATACCAGGTGGTATGACAGGCGTCGAAAACCTCAAAAAGAGCCAAGAGGTAAAAAATCTTATAGAACAGATGAACCAAAAGAAAAAATATGTAAGCGCTATATGTGCAGGTCCTCTTGTATTGAAAGAAGCCGGTGTTGTGGCAAATAGACAAATAACCTCTCACCCTTCTGTAAAGCTTGAATTTAGTGAATCTTTATATAAAGAAGAACCTGTAGTAGAGGATGAAAATATAACGAGCAGCAGAGGACCAGCTACAGCTATGTTATTTGGTTTTAGGCTTTTAGAAAAATTAACTTCGAAGGAAAAGGCAAAAGAAGTGGCCAAAGCGATGCTTTTTGACTATTGATATGGATTTTAAAAGCATAGAAAAAAAGTGGCAAGAACGCTGGGAAAAAGAATCTAAAACCCAAGAACCCATAAACAAATTTTACGTGCTTGAGATGTTTCCTTATCCTTCTGGCAAAATACACATGGGGCATGTCAGAAACTACACCATAGGAGATGCTATAGCCCGCCTTAAAAGAATGGAAGGTTACAGCGTGCTTCATCCAATGGGGTGGGATGCTTTTGGGCTTCCAGCGGAGAATGCCGCCATCAAAAACAACCTAAGACCAGATATTTGGACTTATTCAAATATAGATTACATGAGATCTCAGCTAAAATCTCTTGGGTTTTCTTACGATTGGGACAGGGAGATAGCCACCTGTGATCCTAGTTATTACAAGTGGAACCAGTGGATTTTTTTAAAAATGTACGAGAAAGGCGTTGTTTATAGAAAAACTGCCACTGTAAACTGGTGTCCAGTGGACGAGACAGTCCTTGCCAACGAGCAAGTTATAGATGGTAAGTGTTGGAGATGTGGGACTCTTATAGTCCAAAAAGAAATCCCTTCTTGGTATATAAAAGTTACAGATTATGCCGAAAGGCTTTTGGAAGATTTGAAGCTTTTAGAAGGAAAATGGCCTCAAAAGGTTATAACCCAGCAAAAAAACTGGATAGGAAAAAGCGAAGGAGCGTTGGTAAAGTTTCCCCTTGAAAGAAAGGTAAAAGATTTTGAGTATTTAGAAATCTTTACTACTAGAATAGACACTATATATGGTGTAAGCTTTATGGCGATAGCCCCAGAACATCCTCTGGCAAAAGAACTATCTCATGAAAACCAAGCATTAAAAGCTTTCTTAGAAAAAATGTCTCACATATCTACCAAAGAAAGAGGCACCACTTCAACAAAAGAAGGTGTCTTCACTGGTCTATACGCAATAAATCCAGTCAACGGTAAAAAGATACCTATCTATGTGGCAAACTATATATTGATGGAATATGGAACAGGTGCTATAATGGCGGTGCCTGCTCACGATCAAAGGGATTTTGATTTTGCCAAAGCCTACAACTTGGATATTATACCTGTTATACAACCTCAAAATGATCACGATTTTAATGAAAAAGCCTACGAAGAAAAAGGAATACTTATAAACTCTGATATATTCAACGGTCTTCATTCTGATGAGGCCAAAGAAAAGATTTTAGAGTTTTTAAAAGCCAAAAACTTAGCCAACAAAAAAATCTCTTACAAGATAAAAGACTGGAACGTTTCAAGACAGCGTTACTGGGGTACTCCTATACCTATGATACACTGCGAAAACTGCGGCATCGTACCAGTGCCTTACGAAGATTTGCCGGTGCTTCTTCCAAAGGATGTAACCTTTACAGGTCACGGAAACCCTTTAGAACACTCAGAGAGTTTTGTAAATACCACATGCCCAAAATGCGGTGCAAAGGCAAGAAGAGAAACAGATACCATGGATACGTTTTTTGACTCCTCGTGGTACTTTATAAGGTTTACAGACCCCAAAAACGACAAACTACCTTTTGATAAAGCCATAGCCAACAAATGGATGAATGTTGATATATACATAGGTGGCATAGAACACGCCGTGCTTCATCTTCTTTATTCTAGGTTTTTTGAAAAGTTTTTATACGATATAGGTCTTATAGACCATATAGAACCCTTTGACAAGCTTATTACCCAAGGTATGGTCTTAAAAAAATGGGTAAGCGTAGGAAAGCTCTTAGAATATCTTAGGCTTACCGAAGAAGATGATATAGAGCTTTTAATTGAAAGATTAGACAAAATAATCTAACTATAAAATATATATAAACATTAGAATATTGACATACCTTATAAAGCTAAAATGAAATCTTAATGAAAAATTAACAATTCACAAATATAATATGTCTATCAATTAACTAAGGAGGTTTGTATGAAAAAGAAGCTACTATTAGCACTCTCTGTCTTTGGTATGGCTATGATACCAACCCATAGCGCCAACGCTATTATTTTAAAAGCCAACGACAACGAATTTGCAAACGTGGGTCTTAAGCTTGCTATCTGGGCTCAAGACAACGGCAAAGTCACCACCAACGACCACAGTGGTGTAAACTTCTCTGTAGAAAACGCAAGACTCTACTTCTCAGGGCAAATAAACCCCATCGTCCAATTTGGGGCAAACATAGATTTTGCCGACAATACGGCTTTGGCTCCAGATGGTTCTGCAAGAGCTCACGGCGGTATGCCAAGTACCCTTATAAAAGATGCTTTTATAAACTTTAAATTTATGCCCCAAGCCCAACTTATGGCAGGGCTGTTTTTAGACCCTTGGTCAAGGGTAGCTCTTGGAGACCTGTACTCTTTTATAGTACCCCTCGAAAACTACAACCCAGGTATATCTGAGATAAATGT
>JAGDWZ010000070.1:0-1682 GCA_023269915.1 Hydrogenobaculum sp.
TTTGCACTATTGGTTAAAAACTAGATAGAAACAATCTTTATATAGGTATGCATTTGCCAAGGGACCGTTTTATCAATTGTGTAAACTTTCTTATTAAGCATTACACCCTAAGCAACTTTTAAAAGAGCATTCTCACTTGGAAATGCTATTTTGTCATAGCTCACTTTTCTTGTCTTGTTTTACAATTTTGCCTACAGTGTTGTCCACTATAAGTTCTAATGAGATTTGAAAGCCCTTATTGATTTGTAATCTGTCTACCATTTCTTTTAGTATTTTATTATTTCAATATTTAGATATATAAAAATATACTCATATACACGTATAAATATGCATAGTTATTAAGATAAGAAAATAAAAATGAATCTAAAACAAAAAAAAGTTAACATATCTTGGTAAATTCAGAATAGGAGGTTTTATGAGGAAAGCGAAATTGGTTTTGGCGTCTATTGTAGCAGCTAGCGTAGCGCACGGCGCTTGGATATTTCCTCTTTTACCAACGGAAGGTATAGTTTTAAAACGCTCAAGGACCTCTTTTATGAGTTTAAACTTTTTGACCCAAATATGGACGCAATCTGATGGTCAGGTCGCTCAAAATACTAAAAGCGCTACAAACTTTTCTGTAAGAGATGCAAGGGTAGGTATAGAAGGTCAAATAAACAAATACATTCAGTTTGGTGCTTTTTTTGATTTTGCAGACAACAACGCTTTGGGATTTGATGGTAGTGCAAGACCCCATCAGGGTACGGTGCAAGCTTCCGTATTGCAAGATGCTTATATAGGTTTTACCCCCTCCAACGCTCTAAATATAACCTTTGGAGAGTTTAGAGACCCATTTTCTAGAATATCTTTGTCTGGACTCTATACCCTTGTAATACCAAGCTATTATGGATACGGCATAGGTCCTATAGACGATGTTATAAATTTAAATACAAAGAATCCAGCATTGGCCTTTATCAATCCGTTCTTCCCGCTTGGTTATGGTTCTTTGCCAGGTATAAAAGGCAAGCCAGGCGTTACCTCAGCGTTTAGAGATATGGGAGTATCTATCTGGGGAAATTTGGCAAAAGGCATGCTAAAGTATTATGCCATGGTAGGTCAAGGTAAGTACGATTATCAAACCTCTTTATCCAACAACGGCAACCTCTATCAAACGGATAATCCCAATTTAAAATACTCTTTTAGGCTTGTTTTTGTACCTACGTTTTTAGGCTTTTCATCAGACCCAACATATATGATGAGAGATACGTATTTAGGTCATAAGAAAACGCTGCAAATAGGCATAGGCTATGAAACGCAGAAAAGAGAATGTAACGGCTTACCAACGTCAAACTGCCCTGGGGTGCCTGCATCTTCTGTCACGTCAAAAGCTTACGATGTTGATATATTTTATGAAAATAAATTTGGTAACTTTGTACCGCAGTTTCAAGCTGGTTATATAGTAAATAAAGACTTGGGCTTTGGTGATAAATACGGCAACAAACCTGAATCAGATGGGTACTATCTCCAAACTCAGTGGCTGTACGATAGGTTTGTGGGTATAGGAAAGCCAGCACTAGCTTTAAGATACGAGTCTTACACCAATAAAAATGTATACGCAGTAGCTCCAAACGGCGCAGTGTCTCCAAACCCAAACAATATATCAAAAGCCCCAAACGGTTCTTACCAGGACGGTAAGATAGATA
>JAGDWZ010000070.1:1782-5287 GCA_023269915.1 Hydrogenobaculum sp.
GTAAGACCATGAAGAAGTTTATACTGCTTTTATTTGCAATACCTTATCTAACTTTCGGTGCTTGGTACAATTTTAAAAACGGGTTAGCTATAGCAAAAGCCCAAAACAAACCCCTTATGGTTTATTTCTACCAAAACAACTGCGAAGATTGCAAACATATGGAGATGTTTACTTTGTCTAATCAAAATGTATCAAACTTTATGGATACACATTTCGTGGTATCTAGCATCAACTTAGATTCAAGCTGTGGCAAAGCTTTGGGTAGAAAATTTGGAGTTTTTGGTACTCCTACCTCAGTGTTTATAAATCCAAAGACAAACAACGTCATATTTAAAGCCTTTGGAGATATGAATCCAAATCAATTTTTAAAAACCTTAAACTATGTATGTTTAAACGCCAAAAAAGGAGGCCTTTCATGTTAGACAGAAGAGAATTTTTTAAACTTGGTACCGGTGCATGGCTTGGGTTAACCTTAGCCCCGATTCTTGAAGTTCCTATTCTATCATTGGGAGCTCCTTCAACACCACAAGAAGATGCAAAAGGTTTGGAGAAGATAGAAAAATCTCTTCAAAAAGTTTTTGGCAAAAGCCTAAAAGACGTAAAACAAGACCCCAAGGTAAAGTTAAGTGCCCCCACTATAGCGGAAAACGGACTTCACGTTCCAGTGTCTGTAGAAGCAGACTATCCCGTAGAGAATATAAAGTCCCTTCATATATTTGTGGATGAAAACCCAGATCCACACATATCTTATATAGAACTTACTTCTCTTAGTGGTAAAGCCTTTTTCCAAGTACCTATAAGAATGGCTCAAAGCTCATACGTAAGAGGTATTGCGCTTTTAAAAGACGGCTCTTTGGTAGGAGATTTTAAATTTACAAAGGTAACAGTAGGTGGTTGTGGATAATTAAAAAGGAGGATTTATGAGTGTACCAGTGATAGTAAGGGTTATACCAAACAAACCTAAAAAAGGCGATGTAGCAAAGCTTATGTTTTTAGTAAAGCATCCAATGGACCCAGGTACTATAAAGGACCCAAAAACCGGTAAACTTATACCGGCAAACTATATAACTACGATAGATATATCTTTAAACGGTAAAAAAATAGCTACTATATACAATGGACCTGGCGTATCTTCTAACCCAATATTTGGTCTTGATTTTAAAGCGGAAGAAGCAGGCACCGTAAAGATGGTGTTTACAGACAATCACGGTAAAAGCTTTGAGCACGACTTTAATTTAGAGCTTTCTTAAAGGAGTTTATTTATGAACCTTACCAGAAGAGACTTTTTGGAGCTTCTTAGCGTAATAGGAGTTGGGATAGCCACGGATCCTATAAGCGCCGTAGCAAAAGTAAACAAGCTAACTTACGACGATTTGATGAGTTTTAGACCGGTTGGCAAAGCTAGTATTATATTTACCACAGATACCCACGGTCACATGAAGCCTCTTTACTTCAGAGAGCCTGCAAATTTGGTGGGGCCTAAAAACTTAGCTGGCACACCTGGTTTTATAGCAGGTTATGAGTTTCTAAAGTTTTACGGCTTAAAGCCAGATACTATCGATTGTTATTTTGATACAAACGTGCATTTTATAGAACTTGCCCACAAATACGGTATAATGGGCGGGACTTCTCATATAGCCCGCATAATAAAAGATATAGTTCACGAAAGAGGTAGAGAAAACTGTCTTATATTGGACAACGGTGATACTCTTGCTACATCAGCTATAACTCTTTTTACCAAAGGAAAATCCATGTTGGATTGGATGAATCTTGTGGGCTATGACCTTTTTGTGGGGCATTGGGATTTTACCCTTGGAAAAGAGGAGTTTTTAAAACGCATAAAAGAGTTTAAAGGAGAGTTTATATCTCAAAATATCCAAGATGAGTTTGGAGAGCTTCCTTTTAAACCATATGTAGTTAAAGAAATAGGTGGTGTAAAAATAGGTATAGTAGGCAATTCATTTCCATATACTCCTATATCAAACCCAGCTAAGTTCGTAGAAGGCTGGACCTTTGGTATAAATATGGACTCCATGCAAAAGTATGTAAACGAACTAAGGGATAAACACAAAGTAGATGTTGTAATACTCCAATCTCACGATGGTCTGCCTCTTGACATAGCCCTTACCAAGTATGTACATGGAATAGATATTATAATAAGCGGACATACCCACGATATAACGCCAAAGGTATTAAGATACAACAATACATATGTGGTGGTGGCAGGTTCTCATGGCAAGTTTGTAGGACGTATAGACTTGAAGGCTTCTAAAGGAAGGTTAGAAGATGTATCCTTTAAGCTTATTCCAGTGGCTACAAACATAGTGCCAAAGGATGAAGATTCAGAAAAACTTCTCCAAGAGTACTTTAAACCATACGATGAAAAGCTAAATACAAAGATAGGCACCACATCTTCTTTGATATACAAAAGAGATACATTTTACAGCACCTTTGATGAGCTTGCCAACGATGCAATAATGGATTATTACCATGGTATAGATATAGTGTTTTCACCAGGTTATAGATGGGGAGCTACACTACTTCCTGGTCAAGACATAACCATAAACGATGTATACGATTTTACCGCCATCACATATCCACATGTCTATGTATTTAAACTAAAGGGCTCTCAAATAAAATCTCTTTTAGAGGATATGGCAGATAACGTCTTTAATCCAAACCCCATATATCAACAAGGGGGTGATATGCCAAGGCTTCCCAAAAATGTATACTATGAGATAAAGATAAACGAACCAGAGGGTAAAAGATTTCAAGTCATCAAAATAAACGGCAAAGATTTAGAGCCCAACAAAGAGTATGTAGCAGCTACATACGGCGGAGAACTTTACAAAGTAGGCACCTTGGTCCAAGATGCAAAACCAATACCAGCTTATGAACTTTTGATAAACTATATAAAATCAAAAAGACACATAGAAATAAATACCAATCCAAGAAATCTTTTCAAAGTCTTGGATGAGCCGTACAATTACACCACCACATAAGGAGTGTTTATGAAAAAAATGTTGTTTGGTGTTGGACTTTTGGTAGGTTTGTCGTGGGCTAGTAGCCCACTTTACTTTAAAGAAGAAGCACCTAGCTCCTATGTTAAAAATTTAAACAAGGATTTTAAGCTTTTATACACATTTGATATACAAAAGACGATGGAAGCCTACGACAAAAATTTCATACCTTATAAAGTGTATATCTATAATACAAAATACACAGACGCCCTTCTCTCAAAAAACCCCCTTCTTGGCAACACAGTACCTTTTAGCGTGTTGACTTACAAAGAAAATGGCAAAACTTACATAGTGATACCAAATATATATTACGTTGGATTTTTAACCGGTGCCGATACTAAAAGCCTAGATACTTTAAAGAAAATACAAAATACAATACTAAAAGATTTAAAGTTTAAAAAACCAACATCCTCTTCTTACCAAAGCTTGGCTTTGTTTGTAAATATGCCTTACAACATGGATTTTAAAGATGCTACTACATTCAT
>JAGDWZ010000015.1 GCA_023269915.1 Hydrogenobaculum sp.
CAGCAACTTCATTAGTTTGGGAATATTGAGATTGTGGATATTGAGTAGGGGTTTGCTGCTGAGGAGTTGCATAATTAGAAGGAGGGGGAGGATATTGATTAGAAGTTTGTGGTGTTTGAGGTGGCGCTTGAGAGGGTTGAGGTTGGTTAGCAACAACTGGTGGTTGGTTATAATTATTAACCTCACTACTTTTTGAAGATTTATTTTTTATAATAAAAACATACCCGATAGATAAAGCAACTATCGTAATTAAAACAGAAGCCATTACTATTAGTAAAGTTTTTAAATTTCCACTAGACTTATTTGTCACCACAATATTTTCCTTAGGGTTATCCATAGATTTATTAGATATGTAACTTGGTGCTTTAGGAGCTTCAACTAAATATTTAGATAATTCTGTATCCTCTAATTTCTTCCAATCCTGGAATCCATCTCTCCAAACCTTGGTTTCTCTGGTTATCTCACCCTTTCTAATAAGCTCAACTATAATATCTTCAGAAACAGGGCCTATTTGTCTATCATCTTTAGCATAAAACCACATTATGTAACCTCCTTTTATAATTTTAATTCTATTATATCACGTTTTGTACTAATTAATAGCTCAATACATTGCGACAAGTATTCCAACTAAACCTTACTACACAAAAATTATACAACAATTTTACGACCTTAGACAGTGAAGTGTTTGTCCATACATTTTAATAGTAATAATTCTCATAATCCGTGGTATACTTGTGATAAAAATTTTAACAGAGGTAGGTGTTTATAGTGTTTTGAAATTGTATAGACTGCCTTTTGGTTTTTTGAAATTATGTGAATTATGTGATATTAAAAAATAAATTCCTCATCAAGGTATAGTATATAGTCATTTTTTCTTGTTTATATCCTACTTTATTCTTTTTATTATGTATTCTTTAAATATATTTTAAAAGATTAAAAGTATTAAGAGAGGCTGTCGATTTTTTCTATATCACTAAAAATCTCTTGTGCTTCAACAAAGTCCATGTCTATATTTACTTTCTATATTTTGTTTATATGTGGCGATATATTTTCTATATGAAGAATTTTTATGTCTATATGTATTGTGGATTTTTATAGACAATTTTTATAGACAAGATATTTGTAGCAGTATAGTCAAAATATCTACAGTATATCTACAGTAAAAAAGTAAATAGATTTTTTACCTAAAACTTCGTGTTTGTATTACAAATGTAATACAGTTTATATCATATTTTAACGTTTTCGCTTAACAACAATCTATAATAAAAATATCAACTCTAAGGAGGTGTATCATGAAAGACGTGTTTGTGTTGAAGGATGAGCTCTCAAAGAAGAGAGGTTACAAGTCTACCACGGTTAACAAGTCTGCCACGGTTTTAAGTAAGGGTTTTACTCTTATCGAACTTTTGGTGGTTATAGCCATCATCGCCATTTTGGCGGCTATAGCAATTCCTCAGTATATCCAGTATATGCACAATGCAGCTTCTGGTTCAGCTTTAGCAGATGCTAGACAATGTCTTGATGAGGTAACTTCCCAACAAACAGCTGCTGCAGCTTTAGGACAATCAGCAACCATAGACGCTGTTATAAGCTCAGCTTGCCCATCAATCAGTTCAACAGCTTGTACATGTATAGTCACAAAGGGTATAGCTACTGGTACAGGTATATGTACATCTGACGCAACAAGTGCTGGTTGTACATCTATGTAATATTTATTCTCTTCCCCCGCGGAGGGGGAGTTTTTATATAATATTTTAATGAAAATATCAAAATCCCTTATAAAACAATCTATAAAAGAGTATGAATACGGAAATTTAGAAAGAAATAGATGTTATATATCTTATCTTGATATAGATAAACAAAACGTTTTACATAGAAAATTTGAAATACCAGCAAACAAGATATATAGAAAAGGTGTTGATTTAACCAACAAAAAACTTCTTATAGTGACTGCTTTTGCCCTTGGGGATAGTATTCACTTTTTACCTATTTTAAAAGCTATAAAAAGAGCGTATGAAGGCGTATATATAGGATATGAGTATAAAAAAGACAACAAATTACTTTTAAACAACCCATATATAGATGAGCTTGTGCCAAATCCAATAAGTATAGATGTAATAGATAAATTTGATTATATATTTGATTTGACAGCTCATGTAGCTACCGTTGGTTTTGATAATCAATTTGTACCAGATTATCTTGCATCGCTTTTTGATGAAAAAGTTTTTGGCTTTTATGAAAAAGATAAAAAACCAGATATAAGCTTATCTAATAATCCTGAGGTAATAGAAAATATTAACAAGATAAAAGACTTATCTAAAGGTAGGCCTATTTTAGGAGTTCATTTTGAAGCAAGTTCTATACATAGAAGGATACCACCAGATGTTTTGGATATCGTATTAAACTATGCAAAGGATAGATACACTATAGTATCAGCTTATACAGATGCTGGTAAGGAGCTTGCCAAAGAATATTTTGAAAAATACCCTTTCATAATAGATGTATCTTCTTATGTAAAAGATGTAGAGCATCTTGTTCATTATGTAAATATATTGGATATTTTAATAAGCGCTGAAACATCTGTAGCTCATATAGGAGTGGCTGTCGGAAGGCGTGGCAGACTTGGAGTACCTACTTTAGTGGTTTTGGGTGCTTCTTCTTTTGAAGCTGTTTATGATTACAAAGTCCCATATATAAAAGGTGTAAATGCAAGGTATGTAGGTTTAAGATGCTCAAGTCCTTGTAGAATACACGCTTTAAATACACCTTGTCCAGAGGCAAGGTTTTTAAAAGAGCTAAAAAAGCAAGAGGATGATTATTCACCTTGTTTTAAGTTTATAGATAGAATTGAGCTTTTAGAAACCTTTAAATCTTTAGAAAAGCTTGTAGAAAATCTAAATCTAATGAACGGTGGCATACTTTTAGAGCAAGATAAAGATAAAACAATAATCTTACCACCAAACTTTGAAGAGCTCTATAGTTATTATTACAAAAGTAAAATTGTAAACGATTATATAGGAAGTGCTCATTTGTATTTTTATAAGTTTAGGCACAACATATACTATTTTGTAAGGGAGTTTGCTTTAAAAAATAAAGTATTAAAGATAGAAGGATACGATAAAGCCCTTTATGAAGAGATTTTAAAAGATGCTTTAGATATAACTATAGATGAAAACTCTAGCAACATTATAATTACAGATGGATTTTACAGGAATATAGATTTTGAAAAGTTAAAAGATAAAAAAGCTTTAATAATTTTTGCAAACAAAAATAGAGTTTACAACTTCGTTAAAAAAGGTGTAGATGTATTTGATTTAGGTGTTGTAAAGCAAAATGTTATTGAGTATTCAAAAGAAGAGCTTAGTTTTATACTTTCAAAATATTTTAAAAGCTTTAAAATTTATGAAACACCAGCAAATATCTATGAATACGAATCTGTGTTTGGTAAATCTGTATCATTGGAAGACCAATTAGCTCACAACACGTTTTTAAGAGATGCTATAAACTCTTTACAAGGTGCTTTTTTGGTGGTTGTTGTAAACGAGGATATAAAATTACGACATCATCTTGATACGTTTAGTGCTATGCAATATGAGTATCTTGTGGCTGATAAGTATAAAGATATTAGTTTTTATACTAAAAGCTCAAAAAACTCTGATTTTGACATAGTAGAGTTGAACGCTGGTAAAAAATTAAAAGTTTTTTTGGCTTTTGATAAAGATAAAAATTCTCCCACTCACGAGCTGCACGATTTTTATAAGACTTTCAAAGAGCTTGATTGTAGTATATACACAGCTTTTATACCAGAACAAGATTACAACTCAAAAAAAGACACAATCCTAACCACTCTTTCAAATATAGGTATTGATATAGTTTTTACAGATTTTAAAAACCTAAAACAAAAAACTTATCTAAACTACATATCTTCAAAGATAGTGTTTATAGATAGAGAATCAACGTTTGAAGATTTGATAAATCAATTTAAAGATAAAAAAGACAAGAAAGATGATATTTTAAAAAAATTAAGCGCTATTTTTGATAAGTTTTCCCCTTCAAAAACTATTTATTTGTCCACAGATAGCAGAGTTGTTGAATTTTTAAAAGATAAATCTTTGGATGCAAGGCATTTTTACGGATATTTTATAAAAGAAAATAAAGAAAAATCAACTTCAAAAGATTCTAAAATATTGTTTTTATCTGAATGCTCTATTCATAAAACCTACGCCGATAATTCTATAACAGAATTTTTTATTAAAAAACTATCAAACTTTAGGACTTCTTTAAAAGCTTTAAAAGAGGATATAGCTCTTCACGATTTGAGAGAATATTTTTATGATTATCTTTATATGGGAGCTTACGCTTTAAAATACAATGATAAAACTATAAAACATGTTGGTATAATTGATTTTGGCGATGAGATGGTGTTTAGAATAGCTCTTAGTACCATTTCAAAAACAAGAGATTTTCCAGTTGTTATACATCCAAAAGACGTTAAAGATATTATAAACTCAAAAAATATAATAATAGGACTAAGCGATATCATATCTGACACGCTAAACAAAAGATTCTTTGAGGCTTTTGGCAACAAAACCATGTTTATAACAGACTATAAACCAATACTTGAAGATATGTTTGGTAAATACGGAGAGTATGTAAGTGGATTTTCTATAGAAGACATCGTAGAAAAAGCAAATTACTTTAAAGAAAACAAGCAAGAGACAAAAGATATAATAAATTATATAAGTAAAAGTATACAAGATTTTGAACTTAAGAAAGTGATAAAGGGTGTAATATAGATAATATGCATTTAAGTAAAAGGAATATTTTTATCTTAAGAGTTTATATTTTGGGTTTACTTTTTATAGTATTGCATACCGGCATTTGGATAATGCCAAATATAGGTGCTGAATACACTATAAGTCAGTATTATTACAATCCAACAGTTTTAATGACTTATTTTAAGGACCCAATGTCTCAATTTTTATATGTTTGGGGTGGTATACCATACGCTATTAGTTTAATTCCAAGTGATATAAATTTGATTCATTTAATACATCACATAAAAGGATTTAACTGGAATTATCCATGGATTTTAAATCCTCATTAATTAATAATATTTTTCCACATCTTTTTGATATTGTCTTTGTGAAATAACTTAGCTCTTTCAAGTGAATATTTTGCTTGTTGGTTGTATAAAGTTTTATTGTTTTTAAGTTCTAAAA
>JAGDWZ010000048.1 GCA_023269915.1 Hydrogenobaculum sp.
AGCTGAAGGAATATGCCTTTATCTGGATTTGATTTATGCTCTAAGATAAAATAAAGCTCTATCTTTTTATCTGTGTCTTTTACATCTACTTCAAAGGCTAAATCTAAGTATTTCTTTTTGCCTTCTATAGTATTGTATTTTTCTGTGTCTAACACTCTTATATTCTCTAAATTAAGATGGTTGGCTAGGGTTGGTTCATAGGCTTGTAAGAATGTTTTTATGTTATCTGGATTTTTCATGATGAGCTTAAAAAGAATATCTGAAGATTGGATGTTTCTTAACTCTTCAATGTCTTTTAAATGTTCTGGTAGGTCTTCTTTTTCGTTCATAGGAAGATTATAACATTAATAAGTGTGTTAGTTTAGTAAATCTTGACAAGTATGCCACGCCCACAAGTCTACCACGGATTACAAGTATGCCACGGTTTACAAGTCTACCACGCCCACAAGTATGCCACGTTTTACAAGTCTACCACGTTTTACAAGTCTACCGCGGTTTACAAGTCTACCACGATCTACAAGTTTTGCAAATGTTCTTTTATTTTATTTATTGCTTTTTGCATTGTGGGTATATATATTTTGAGCTTTTCAAAGATTTTATCGGCTATTTCTTCGTGGTAAGTATGAGAAGTTAGATTTCTATAGTCTATAATTTCCAATAGGATTTTAGTATCTTCTGGTGTTAGGTAGCCTGCTACAAAAAACTCTCTTATACAAGATTTTGGAGTACGACATTCTACACCTTCTTTGGATGACAAAAATTCTTTGATGGTCTTCCATAAGATTTCCACATTAAATTCAAATCTTTGTATAGTAGAATCTCTAAAAAATTCAAAATCTTTTGAGCCTTTTGTTTCAAAAGCCCTATCGTAAGATTGTCTTAATCTCGAGAAAGCGTTTTCTAAATCTATTAGCTTTTTTTCTAAACCCATTTTTTGGCAATATCTTTTATGGTTTTTGCAATATAAGGAGCATCTTTTAAGTCTACCAAATCCACTTTGTAAGGAAGAAGACTCTCTTCCAAAATATCCCTTATAACAGCCAAATCTTTATCAATATCCTCTTCTGTCTCAAAAGCCAAATCTATATCAGAATAAATACTTTCTTTGCCAACAGCCCTTGAACCAAAAAGATATATAGCTACATTCCTGCCTTTAAAATAATCTTTTAGAAATCTCTTTAAATCTTCTATAGTACTTATATGACTTTCCATAAGTCTATTTTACATCAAAAACTTTGAAACAAACACTTTAAAAGGTTGTATAATAAAATCATGGACGTAAAAGATGCAAAAAAGCTTATAAGATTGGCAAGGGAAAGCATAAAAACGCAGTTTGAAAACAAAGAACCCTTTGTGGATGAAGATATAAAAACAAAATTTGCAAAACCCCAAGGAATATTTACTACGTTAAACACTTACAAAGACCATCAGCTAAGAGGATGCATAGGGTTTGTAGAGGCAAGATACCCTCTTTGGTTGGGAGTTATTTATACTGCAAGGCTTGCAGCTTTTAAAGATCCAAGATTCGAACCGCTTAGAAAAGAAGAACTTGACAATATAGTCATAGAGTTAAGCATTTTAAGTATACCAAAACGCATAACACCAGACCAAAAACACATATGCATAGGAAAAGATGGGCTTATAGTAAAATACGGCAATATAACAGGGCTTTTGCTTCCTCAGGTAGCCACAGAGTACAATATGGACTGGGAAACATTTTTACAACACACATGCCTAAAAGCTGGTCTTCCAAAAGATTGCTACAAAAATCCACATGTGGAAGTCTACTCTTTTTCAGCGGAGGTTTACAAAGAACTAAGCCCAGATGGTGAGGTAATAAAAGAAGAATCTTCTTCATGCGGGACATAGAAACATTAAAAAAAGAGCAGGTTGAATGCTCAAAATACATAATTCAAGAAGATTGTTTTAAGGATTTTAATACAATAGGCGGTGTAGATTTAACGTTTTTAAAAAAGAGCGGTAAAACAATAGGTATAGGGGCACTGGTGATACTTGATAAAGAAAAACATGTTTTACATGAGCACACTTACGAAGACTATGTGGATTTCCCTTACATACCTGGGTTTTTGAGCTACAGAGAATTTCCTATAATGGAAAAGCTTATAAAAACTTCAAAAATAGAGCCAGATATTTATATGATAGACGGCAACGGCATGCTTCATCCAAGGTTCTGCGGACTTGCCTCTTATTTTGGTGTAAAACTTGATAAAATCTCTTTTGGAGTGGCTAAAAAGCTCCTTATAGGCAATGTAAATGAAGATGGCTATATAACACTGGATGGTAAAATCATAGGAAAAGCTGTTAAAACCAAAAAAAATACAAAACCTGTTTTTGTATCCGTAGGTCATAAGATATCCCTTGAAAGTGCTGTAAATATAACCTTCAGCTTTTCAAAATATAGAATACCAGAACCCACAAGACTTGCTCACAACCTCTTAAAAAACCTAAGAAAAGAGGAAGAGCTTTGATTTTTAAAAACGCACTGTTTTTTTCTATAGCTGTTTTTATAAGTAGAATCCTTGGTTATATAAGAGATGCTGTGTTTGCATACTACTTTGGGGTTTCCTATCTATCAGATGCTTTTTTTATAGCTTGGAGATTGCCAAACACCTTAAGAAGGCTTTTGGGAGAAGGCGGTCTAAACGCATCTTTTGTACCCATATACGGGGAGCTTTACAAAAAGGACAAAGAACTGTCAAATAAGTTTTTTTCAGGGGTATTTTGGTATTTGGTTTTTATAAATATAATAATAATAACATTTACCATAATATTTGCTCCTTACGTAGTAAGGGTTATAGCCCCTGGCATTACAAATCCTTTGGCAATTGAAAAAGCATCAAGTTTTATAAGATTTTTGATAGTAAATCAGATGTTTTTTAGTATAAACGCCCTTCTTATGGGTGCTTTGAACGTAAGGGGTATATTCTTTAGAAGCGCTTTTACACAAGCTATTTTTAACATGAGTATGATTTTGTTTATGCTTTTGTTTGCTTTTAAAATGAGTATATACGCAGCTATCTTTGGTGCTTTGATAGGCGGTGTTTCTCAAGTGCTCTTTTTGTTTGTAAAAGCCGTAAAACTAGATATAAAGCTTAGCTTTTGTATAAAACTTACAGATGAGATAAAGCAGTTTTTCAAGATGCTTTTCCCAGCTTTGATTGGCTTTGGGGTAGCACAGCTTTCTTTTTTTGTGGATACGTTTTTGGCTTCTATGCTCGGAAAAGGCGTTATATCTTACATGTATTACGCAAATAGACTTTTCCAACTTCCCATTGGGCTTATGTCTGTAGGACTTGCCAACGCTTTGCTCTCATCTTTGAGTTTAGGAGAGAATAAAGCAAAAAGAACATCAGAAGCCCTTTCTGTTATAAGCCTTCTTACAATCCCTGCAAGCTTTGGGCTTTCTTCCTTATCAAAGGATATAATAAACTTACTTTACCATCATGGGCTTTTCAACGAAAAAGATGTCCTAAACACATCACACATATTAGCTATACTCTCTATTGGCATTACATTTTTCTCATGGCAAAAAATACTATCAAGCGCTTTTTTTGCAAACAAAGATACAAAATCCCCGAGTCTTTCTACATTTGTAGGAGTTAGCGTAGAGGGCATATCTGGATACATATTTGCTTTTTTGATGCATCTTTCTTTTATAGGACTTGCAATGGGTACCGTATTATCCGGGCTTAGTTCTTTCTTGTTTTTAGTATGGCGTTCAAAAGGCGCTTTTATAGATGTAAATATGCTAATAAGCTCTTTTTTAAAAGCCCTAATAGGTGGTATTTTTATGAGTATATTTATACTATACTTTAAAGAATTTGTGCCTCACGCTTGGTTAAGAGTAGTTATTTTTATACCTCTTGGGGCTTTAGTATATCTTTTATCGCTCTTTCTTCTAAAAGAACCTTTTACTATATCTATTTTTAAAAGCCTAAAAAACAAAGTCATCATGTGATAAATTATTTATATGGAAAACGTGTCTATTTTAGCGGCTTTTTTGGCAGGTGTTATAAGCTTTTTATCTCCTTGCGTACTTCCTATAGTCCCGGCTTATCTATCGTATCTGTCTGGAAACGTCAGCGTAAAAACCGACAGGAATTTTGACATGGACGTACTTTTAGCATCTATATTTTTTGTGCTTGGTTTTACAGCAGTCTTTAGCATCATGGGTTTATCTGCTTCCTTTATAGGCGGGCTTTTTAGAGATTACTCTTCTTATATTAGCAAGATAGGTGGGGCTTTCGTAGTGTTTTTTGGACTTCATTTTTCTGGTGTTTTGATTAAAAAAGATTTTTTAAAGTACCTTGGGGCTTTTGAAGGATTTTTGTTTAGTTTTTATGCTTTTAAGATGATAGATTTAAAAACCTTCGAAGAGTTAAGCGCCGTGGTAAGCATAATATTTGCCCTATACATGCTAAACCTTCACAACATCCTCTATCAGCAGTTCAAACTTACTGATGATTCTAAGATAAGCATGAATCAAAGAAAAGGATTTTTAAAATATGTGTTTGCTTTTACGGTGGGGCTTAGTTTTGCCTTTGGTTGGACTCCCTGCATAGGACCTGTGCTTGGCTCTATACTATTCTACGCTTCCCAAGAAAGCACCCTTTATAAAGGAGCATATCTTCTTTTTGTATACTCCATGGGACTTGGTGTACCGTTTATAATATCCGGAGCTTTGTTTGGAGCTTTTATAGGATTTTTAAAACGCTTTAAAAGGGCTTTTGAACTAGTAGAAGTTGCTGGTGGCATCCTTCTGATACTAATGGGCGTCTTTTTAGTGCTTGGTAAAATCACCGTAATATCTTCTTTGATATGAAAATATATTCTATATCAGTTCAAAATAGGCGTTAATGGTATATAATATTTAAATGCTTGAGATTGTTACCTTTCCAAACGATATCCTAAAGCGGAAAACAAATCCTGTAAAAAAAGTCGATGCTGAGATAAAAGAGATTATAAGTCAGATGAAAGAAACCATGTACAAAAACGACGGTATAGGGCTTGCCGCTAACCAAGTAAATATACCTCTTAGCATAATGGTCATAGACACTACCTCAAGAGAAGAAGAACACGAAAAGTTTCAAGGAGTGCTTATAAACCCGACGTTAGTTGAGAAGGCTGGAGAAATTAAGTTCAAAGAAGGTTGTCTTTCTTTTCCCGGTCTTCAGGTGGAAGTTCTAAGAGCTAAAGAGGTCATAATAAAAGCTGTAAACGAATTTGAAGAAGAGGTAATGCTTCACCTTAGGGAGCTTCCTGCTATAGTCTTTCAACATGAATTTGACCATCTTAACGGCATCACGTTTTTAGATAGATTGGGTGGTTTAAAAAAGCGCCTTGCTTTAGAAAAATATAATAAAAGCCTAAAAGAAAAAGTAGGTGCATGAACGTTTATATTGAGAAGTTTTATAACTTTGAAGTAGATTATAGAAACTATAAGGTTTTAGGATACATAGATATAAACTTAGAAAACTCTGTAAGACTAAAGTACATAAAAGTTTTGCAAAACAAGCTAGACAATAGCCTATTTTTTCAAATGCCCACTTGTAAAGATTCAAAAAAGCCCTTTTTTGAGCTTTTGGACTCAAAAATATTAGAACACGTAAAGCAAAATGTTTTAAAGATGTTAACCGAAAAATGAGAAAATACATCACCAATACACTCTTGACCCTCACCGTAAGCCTTATACTTTGGCTAATATTTGCCATATATGGACTTTTTTATGACCACAACAAAGGACCCATATTTTATACAACATTTGGCATCGTATCTATTGTCTTTATATCATCTATTTTAAAACTCTTTTACGACGAGATAAAAGAGATCGTAAAAGAGTTAAAACAAGGAAAAGGGCTTTTTGATGTAATATACGACCTTTTATCTTCTTTGAAGCTGGCTTTTTTCCTCATGATTGCAATAGCTATATTTTCTATGCTTGGTTCCACGTACATAGAACAAGAACAACCGTTCAGTTTTTACGCCTCTAAATATGGAGTTAGCGAAGCTCATCTTATAATGACCCTTCACCTAAACAACGTATTTCACTCTTGGTACTACAGGATACTTTTATATCTTTTTGGTATAAACCTAATACTTTGCTCTATAAAAAGACTACCGCCAGTTTGGAGACATACTTTTGGAAGCGAACGTATATTAAAACTTGACGAAAAAGCAGAAAAACACTTAAAACCTATAAGCGCCACATCTCAAAAAGACCCCATAGAGATAGCTAAGTTTTTAAAATCCGAAGGTTTTAGGGTTTTTTACGAAGAAGAAAAAGATAAAAAATACATATACGCCGAAAAAGGAAAATGGTCTAGACTTGGAGTATACATAGTCCACATAGGTCTCATAATACTTCTGGCTGGGACTCTCATCGATTCATACTTTGGAATAAGAGGCATCATGCAAGTCCCTGAGGGAGAAAAATCAAACTTGCTTATGAGCCTTGATTTGGCCTCAAACAAAGTTTATAAACTACCCTTTTACGTGTATGAAAAAAGGTTTAAGATAATAACCTACGGCAAATCATCACCGGAGTTTGCTTCAGCGGTGAAGTCCTATGAAAGTTATATATATATAATAAAAGGCAATAAAATAGTAAGCCAAGGTTCTTTAGCCGTTAATAGACCATATAGCTACGACGGCTACAACATATACCAAGCATCCTACGGACTAACTGGTTTCCCAAAGGAAATGGAACTTATAGCCATAGACAAGAAAAAAGCAGCTTCCGGAAATCCGCAAAAAGCCCTTGCCGGTAAGGTAATCTTTATGAATTCAAAATTTGCCATGTTCAAAGGTATAAGTCTTGAGATTTTAAAAAGCACTTTAAACATAGAAAATCCTCAAGCTGGGGCAAACGGCGATTTAAAACCCGCTGTGATGTTAAAAGCCACATACAATGGAAAAACTTACGATGTGCCTGTGATATACAGTCCAAAACTTACATTGCTAGCTTATAACGAGATGCCAAATATAAAAGACTTTCCATACGTATTTTTCATGGATAGCTTTGTACCTCAATACTTTTCCGGATTTCAAATATCTAAAAATCCTGGCACTTATATTATATGGCTTGGCTCCATCATTACTATACTTGGTATGATGCTGGCTTTTTACAAAGTAAATAGGAAAGTATGGGTAAAAATTCAAGGAAATGAGATTAAAATAGCCCTTTACTCACATAAATTTAAAGAAGAGTTTCAAAAAACATTCCTACAAAAATTAAAAACCGTGATATAATATTAGGATAAGGCCCGGTAGCTCAGTTGGTAGAGCATACGGCTGAAAACCGTAGTGTCGGCGGTTCGATTCCGCCCTGGGCCACATCTTATATATGAATAAAAACATTAGCATACATGGGCTTCTTAAAATACTGATATACATAAGTATAGTATTTTCTATACTATCTATAAGTTTAGTAAGCTTTAGTCCCATATTTTTTATAGGTATAGTCCTTGTTTTCATAGGAATAATTCAGGATTTTAAAAGCAAGTATTTACCAAGGATAGTTGTAAACACCATTGCAGTGATATCGGTGGTGATAGTTTTTGCAACAAGCTTCAATATAACGGCGCTCTTTGATTTTGCAAAAAATATTATAGTAACCTTTTTAGGTATAAAATCTTTAGAAAAAAAACAACCAAGAGACGTTTATCAAATACTCATATTAGAAACAATGGGAATGGGAATAGTGGGGGTGGCCACAACCGATATAAAATTTTTTGCAATGGTGATCTTCTGGATACTTATAAGCATATTCATATTTTTAACTACAAATATATCTAAAAGCCTCAAAGATGAAAAGCTTAGCAAATACCACATAAAGATGATGAGTTATACAGTAGGAGCCATATCTTTTGGTACTATCCTTATAGGACTTTTCATATTTTTGATGATACCAAGGATACAATCTCCTCTTATAAACATAGGTATAGGTGGTATTTCAAATACAGTAGGATTTTCAAATACCTTATCACCATCAAACGCCACGAATGTCTTAGAAAATACTGCCACGGTTTTTAGGATTTTCAACATAAAAGGGAATATAAATTTGCAAGATGCTTACTTTATAGGCGATACGTTGGATTATTTCAACGGGGTTAGCTGGACTCACAAACATAGGGCAAGAGGATCAAAGCTTTTGACGGGAAAGAAAATATCTTACGATATTATGATAGAACCAAGTTATGACAATACGCTATTTGGCATTTTGTTTCCCTACAACGTAAAAATATATAAAAGTAGGGCTATAGCCCATATAACAGACGATTACACCATAAGAACAGATAAGCCTATTGTAAATAGAACAGTCTACAGAGTTTGGTCTTACTATACAAAAGATTACAAACAAACCTTGGAAAACCCTAAAGACTTTTTACAACTACCAAACAGCATAGACCCATCCATTGTAAAACTTGCAAATTTTCTAAAAACCCAAAACCAAAACCCTATAAAAGCTGTAGAAGATTACTTTAAAAGTGAGCACTTTGCATACTCTTTGAGCAACAAAGCTTCAAAAAATTTCCTTTACGATTTTTTGTTTAAATACAAAGTAGGTAATTGCGAGGCTTACGCATCTTCAACGGCTCTTTTGTTAAGGCTTATGGGTATCCCAGCAAGGGTAGTGGTTGGCTTTCACGGGGCTTTTTACAACAAAGATGGTCATTATTACTTTGTTACAAACTCTTTAGCCCATTCATGGGTAGAAGCTTACTACAAAGGTATGTGGCAAACGGTGGATACAACACCGACAGATTATACTGCCACAATACCAAAGCTTAGCAAACTTAGGATGTTTCTTGATTATATCAACTATCTATGGGATATAAATGTAGTATATTATTCCAGCGCAAGACAAAAATATCTATTAGAAAGCGCTTTTAAAAATATTAAACACATTGCCGAAAAAGGTACAACATATCTTTTCTATATAAGCATTTTCACAATTGTTTTATATTTTGCTTTTAAGAAAATAAGATTAATGTTTAGCATAAAAGCCATGTATAAGGACATATGCGAAAAACTAAAGATGGATTGTATACAATGCACACCAGAAAATGTACCAGAGTTTATAGCTGAAAATGGTTTTAAAAATTTTTTCAACATTTATATAAAAGCCAAATACTCAAAATACGGTATAGATAAAAAAGAAACAACACTGGCAAAAGCGTATTACAAGGATACCTTGAGGGCTATAAAAGAGTTTAAAAACGGCTATTATCAACATTTGAATCAATAAATATAAGACACGAGTCATAAAAAATAACAAGCAATTTGATATTTTTATATATAGAGCTTAAGGCTCTAAAAAATTTGTAAAGAGGTTTATATGTTTGAGAAATTTACTGAAAGGGCTAGACAGATTATATTACAAGCAAGAGAAGAGGCTATAGAGTTTGGGCACGGTTATCTTGGTACAGAGCACTTACTTTTAGCTCTTTTAAAAGAGGATGATATACCAACCCTTGTTTTGGCCAAATTTAACATCACACCAGAAAAAGTGAGAAAGGCCATTACAAGCCAGATGTCGAGAGGCAACCACACAGGCGAAGTACTATTCGCCCCAGATGCAAAAAGAGTTTTGGAATTTGCAGTAGAAGAGGCTAGGATACTACATCATCAATTTGTAGGCACAGAACACATTTTTATAGGTGTAGTAAGGGAAAAAACAGGCCTTGGGGGTAGAGTACTAAGAGGCTTAGGCCTTGATGAATACGCAGTAAGAAGAGAAACGCTTCAGATATTGGGTGAACTACCCACTCAAGAAACCACAAAGTACATAGCAACACCCACTTTGGATAGACACGGCAGAGACATAACAGCTTTAGCTTCTGAAGGAAAACTAGATCCAGTAGTGGGAAGAGAAAAAGAGATAGAAAGAACTATACAAATATTGGCAAGAAGAAGGAAAAACAACCCCGTTCTAATAGGAGACCCTGGAGTAGGTAAAACCGCCATAGTGGAAGGGTTAGCTCAAAGGATAGTAGCCAAGAACGTGCCTGAGGCTTTGTTAAACAAAAGGGTAGTGGTGCTTGACATAGCATCTATCGTAGCTGGCACAAAGTATAGAGGTCAATTTGAAGAAAAGCTTAAAAGCATTATAAAAGAGCTAGAAAAAGCTGTAAACGTTATTCTTTTTATAGATGAGCTACACATGATAATAGGAGCAGGAGCAGCGGAAGGCTCTGTGGATGCTTCCAATATGCTAAAACCAGCTTTAGCAAGAGGTGAGATTCAAATAATAGGCGCTACCACGTTGGACGAATATAGAAAATACATAGAAAAAGACGGAGCTTTAGAAAGAAGGTTTCAACCAGTCTTGGTAGAACCACCTTCTGTAGAAGAAAGTATCCAGATTTTAAAAGGGCTAGCACCGAGGTTTGAAAGCTTTCACAATGTAAAATACGATGAAGAAGCCCTTAAAAAAGCGGTAGAATTTTCTAACAAGTATATAAACGACAGATACTTACCAGACAAAGCCATAGATGTGATGGACGAAGCTGGTGCTCTTGTTAAAATAAGAGGCTCAGAAATGCCAGAACATCTTCAAAAGATGCTAGAGCAAATCAAAGAAATAGAAAAAGCCAAAGACCAAGCCGCCGCTGAGCAAGATTATGAGAAAGCCGCGAACTTAAGAGATGAAGAGATGAGGCTAAGGGCAAAGTTTGAAACGGCAAGACTAAAATGGAAACAAGAGCAAGCTGCCAATAGACCAGTAGTAACGGTAAAAGATATAGCCAGCGTTGTAGCAAAATGGACTGGGGTACCTGTAGACAAGCTATACGAAGATGACCTTTCTAAGTTGATGCACATAGAAAACAAACTAAAAGAAAGGGTTGTTGGTCAAGAAGAAGCTATAAAAGCTATAGCAAAAGCTATAAGACGCTCTCATGTAGGTCTAAAAGGAAGACACAGACCAATAGGCGTATTTATGTTTTTGGGACCTACTGGCGTAGGTAAAACAGAAACCGCCAAAGCGTTGGCAGAATATCTCTTTGATACAGAGGAAGCCCTTATCAGGTTCGATATGTCTGAATACATGGAAAAGCACACCGTTTCAAAGCTTATAGGATCACCTCCCGGATATGTGGGATATGGCGAGGGTGGCCAGCTTACGGAAAAGGTGAGAAGAAGACCTTACTCTGTAATACTATTTGACGAGATAGAAAAAGCTCATCCAGACGTATTCAACATATTCTTACAGATTTTTGATGACGGAAGATTAACCGATGGAAGCGGAAGAGTAGTAGACTTTTCCAACACTATCATTATAATGACCTCCAATTTAGGCGCTAAATCTATTATGCAAAGCACAACACTTGGTTTTGAGAACAAGCAACACGAGATAGACAAAAAAGCTATGAAGAAAAATATCATAGAACAGGTGAAAAAACACTTTAATCCAGAGTTTATCAACAGATTAGATGAGATGATAGTATTTGAGCCTTTAGAGGAAAAAGACCTAGAAAAGATACTCTATCTACAAACCAAAGAAATAAACAAAAACTTAGAAGAGTTAGGGCTTACAGTAGAAATCACAAAAGAGTTTGCCGATTGGATAATATCCAAAGAGTATAAAAAAGAGTACGGAGCTAGAAGCTTAAGAAGAGCCATCCAAAGACATATAGAGGATATGCTAGCAGAGAAGCTCATAAACAAAGAGCTGAAGGACGTAGCCAAGGTAGTTATAGATGTCAAAAACGATACGCCTTATATAAAAAGCAAAAGAAAACACCAAAAGAAAGAGAAGAAGGAAACTATATCAGTGCCTCAGTAATGAGAATATTTAGCGTATTGCTATTGGTTTTGGCTACGATTGGCATGAATGAAGCTATAGCTTTTGAGCTTTACAGCAAAGATTTTACAAACGGCGGTTATATACCGCCGAAATTTACTTGTATTGGCGAAGATATATCCCCAGAACTGCGATGGACAAATCCCCCAAAAGATACCAAGAGCTTTGTCCTTATAGTAGAAGACTTAGATGCTCCTGGCGGTGTTTTCTATCATTGGAGCGTATACGATATACCACCAACCGTTCATGAGTTAAAAGAAGGCACCAAAGAATATAAGCAAGGGTTAAACGATTTTGGTAATATAGGCTATGGTGGACCTTGCCCTCCTCCTGGAAAGCCTCATAGATACTACTTTAACCTATACGCTCTTAACATAAGTTCTTTAGGGTTAAAAGAAGGTGCCAATATAAAAGCTATCCAAGAGAAGATAAGGTCCCATATACTAGGAAGCGCTTTCCTTTTTGGGCTTTTCAAAAGGTAACTACAAACTTTTTATCAATTGTTTTATTTTAGCTATATCCTCTCTAAAATTTTTAATCTCAGAAGGATTTCTTAAAAGATAAGAAGGATGATAGGTGATAAATATTTTCTTTCCTGGTTCTAAGACAGGGCTTTTGAAATTTGTGACTATAAAATCTCCTCTTAATTTGGTGGGCGATATTTGCTTGTTGCCAGAAAGCCCCACTGCGGCGGTTTTACCAAGAGCCACTATGAGTTGCGGGTTTATGAGCTTTATTTCCTGCTTTAAGATGTATGAGCAGCTCATCATCTCTTGTTCTTCTGGAGTTCTGTTGCCAGGTGGTCTACATTTTACAACGTTCGTAATGTAATAATCTCTTTCTCTTAAAAGCCCAACACTTTCAAGTTCAAAAGTCAAAAGTTTGCCAGCTTTTCCTACAAAAGGCTTGCCTTCAATATCTTCATCAGCCCCAGGAGCCTCTCCCACAAATAACACTTTGCTATCTGGATTGCCATCTCCAAATACCACTTGAGTTCTTTGCTCTGACAGCTTACACTTCTTACAATCCTTACAGGTTTCATAAAAAGCTTTTAACTGTCGCAATAGTTCAGACGTGGTAGACTTATGATGTTCATATGAAGTTTCTTGCTTTTTATTTTCAGCGCTTTTACTTACATCATTTTTAGCATCTTCACTCGCATTCTTATCAATATAAATTTTTTCAAAGCCTATGCTCTTGTATATGTAAGCGCTCTTCATTTAGATTTTAACCTCTCCACAAGCTTTGACCAGAAACTTTGCTTAGTTTGAACACTAACATTTAGCGGTATCTTTTTTATAGCTTGAGTTAGCTCATCAGTCAATGTCTTGTCAAAAGGTTTCTGGTCTACTATCTTTCTTATGATATTTTTGTTGTAAGTAATATAACCTATATAGTTTAAGTTTATATCTAAAAAGCGCTGAGATACCGTGTTGATGCTGTTGAATATCTTTAAACCTTCTTCTTTTGAAGAGCATTTGTTTATCAAAACATAAAAATCTTTGAGCATCATAGAGTTATTTAATACTTTTATAAGAGCGTAAGCATCTGCCACTGCAGTAGGTTCTGGCGTAGATATAACAATAGGTATATCTGAAGATGAGGTGATCATCAACGTTTCGTTGTGAATACCCGGCGGAGTATCAAATATTATAATATCAAAGTTGTTTTCGGCGTACTCGTGTATCCTATCAAGGATATCGGTAATGTCTTTAGAAGATAAATTTACCAGTTCTTGAATACCGTTTCCACTGGATATAAAAGATACGTTTTCGTTTATTTTAAATACTATCTCGTCTATACTGGCTTTTCCACTTACAAAGTCTGAAAGATTTTTATCGGGCGTGAGTCCAAGCATTATATGAACGTTTGAAAGCCCAAAATCCCCATCTATGATAAGGACTTTTTTGCCAGTATTTCCTATTATGATAGCTAAATTTATACTGATAAGAGTCTTACCAACTCCGCCTTTACCGCTCGCAACGGCTATATACCTCACATTTGAGCCTTTGTCTATAGCCCTTTTAAGGTGAGACAGTTGTCCTTCCATCATAACGTGCCTCTTAATAAAATATTGGCTATGTTATCGTAAGTGGCAAGCTCTATATCGTTTGGTACTTTTTGTCCAAAGGTAAAGAAAGATATTGGAATATTTGTTTTAAAAGATGTGTTTACAATACATCCAGGGTAAACAGTTTCATCTAACTTTGTAAATATTATGCTTTTTATACCAAGCTCCCCAAATTTTTTAGCGCTGTCTAAGATTATTCTCTCGTCGGTGGTAGTACTCACTGTAAGGGCTATCTCCAAAGAAGGCACATTTTCCAAATAATGTTTTAATTCTTTTAGCCTTATAGCATCGTACTGACTTCTACCGGCAGTATCTATAAATATTATATCAAGACCTGAAAGCTCTCCTATGTGTTCTCGTAGTTTTTGCGGGGTATCTGCAACTCTTAAAGGCATCTCCAAAAGACTTACATAGGATTGAAGCTGTTGCACAGCACCGGTCCTGTAGCTATCAAGAGTTATAACACCTGTCTTAAAACCTTGGGTCTTATACATGTAGGCAAGTTTTGCTATAGTGGTGGTTTTACCAACACCGGTGGGACCTACTAAAGCCAATATACTAAGTACGCTTTTGCTAAAGTCTAGGGCTTTTAGAGAAATATTTTTAGACAAACCCTCTTTTAAAGATTCATAGTCATCTTCATATTTTAAGTCAAGTCTATTTATATTTATATCAAAACCGCAAGAATCTTCAAGTATCTTTTTCGCTATATCTTGCTCAACCCCCACGTTTATCAGCTTGGTGGCAAGGTTCATAGCCCTCAGAGAAAAGTCTTCGTTGTCTTGATACTGTGGCTTTGGAGAGGGTTGTATTGACGGTTCTTGTTTCACATTTTTAACTACGTTAACCACGTCCTTTAGAGTAGACTTTATCTGTTCTATCTCGTTGTAAAGCTCTTTTTCCTTGTTGAAGTGAGTTTGAAAATCCTCGTTGTCTGCTATTCCTATTGTAACTTCTAACTTGTTGGTAGAGAAAAAAAACCATTTTTTGATTTTTACTACCTTGGTAGACATAATGGTGGCTTTATCTCCATACATACTCTTTGTGAGTTCTACAGCCTCCTGCAAAGAGTCCACCAAAATCTTTTTAATTTTCATCTACCACACCAAGCACTTTCATATTTACCTGCTTATCTATTTCATTATAAGCTATTATGTTTAATTGTGGCAAGTATCCTTCTAAAGCCTTTCTCACAAACCTTCTTATGTTTGGAGAAGTAATAAGCACCGGCTGGGCCTGAAATTCCACAAACTTCTTCATATTTTCTGATATATTTCTTTGAAGCCTGTTTATTAAAAGGTCCAGAAACTCTTCTTCTTTTCCTTCTTTTATGTATGTATTTAACTTAGTCTCCACTCTTGGAGAAAACGCAATAACATAAAGGGTATTATCTTTCATAAAGCGCTTGGTTATGTACTTTGAAAGCTTTTGTCTTACAAACTCTACTAAAAGCTCAATATCGTTCACCCTGTCAATATAATCTCCCAGTGTTTCTATTATTGTAATCATATCATTTACAGGTATATTTTCCTTCAAAAGGCTTTGTACAACCCTATGCAACACAGAGTATGACACTTTCTCTGGAATTATATCTTTTATAACCTTTTGATACTTTTGAGAGAGTTTTTCCACCAAGTCTATAATTTCCGCCCTTCCTATTATTATGTATAGATTTTTCTTTATTACTTCGGAAAGATGCGTTATTATCACAGTGGATACATCCACCACCATATATCCAAGCTTTGTAGCTTTTGGTTTTTGGTCTTGAGTTATCCAAAAAGCCGGTAAATGAAAAGATGGGTCCCTGGTTGGCTTTCCTTCAGTTAGCTTTTCTTTAACATTTCCAAGGTCTATAGCCAACAAAAATCCCGGCATCACCTCGTAAGAATCTTCTTCTACTCCCCTTATAAGTATCCTGTATTGGTTTGGAGACAGTTTCATATTGTCCCTTATGTGGACTAAGGGTATGATAACACCATAATCTGCCGCTATCTGCTTCCTTATAGTCTTAATGCGAGCGGTAAGATCTCCTCCTTGAGCCTCATCCACAAAGGGTATAAGCCCATATCCCACTTCCAACGTTATGGGGTCTGGTTGAGGCAAAAAATCTTCTTCCCTTTGAGCTTGGGGAGCAAGCTTTTGGGCTTTTTCCTGCTCCAACGCCTTTTGTATCTCTTGGGTTTTTTGGGTTTTAAGATTTTGCTGAATATAAAAATAAAGTCCCCCAAGGATAATAGCCATTACAAAAAATGGAATCTTTGGTAAGCCCGGCATTATACCTATGACAGCCAAAGATATAGCGCCGAACAAAAGCACCTTTGGGTCTTTGGTAAACTGCATATATATGGCGCTGCTAAGCTCTTCTTCTTTTGTAGAAGATTTTGTAGTAAGTATACCAGCGGACACAGAAAGTATCAAAGCCGGCATCTGGGACACCAACCCTTCACCAACGGTAAGAAGCGTATAGGTTTTTATAGCTTCTTGAAAATCCATACCCTTTATCACTATACCTACCACCAAACCACCTATTATACTTAAAAACAATATTATGATAGCCGCTACGACGTCTCCTCTTATAAATTTTGAAGCACCGTCCATAGCACCGTAAAAGGCTGCTTCTTTCTCAAGCTCTTTTCTTCTTTGCTTAGCCTCTTGTTCGTTTATAAGCCCTGCGTTTAAATCGGCGTCTATGCTCATCTGCTTACCCGGCATAGCATCGAGTGTAAATCTAGCCGCTACTTCCGATACCCTTTCAGCACCTTTTGTGATCACCACAAAGTTTATAACTATGAATATGAGAAATATAATAAGTCCCACCACTACGTTGCCACCTACCACAAATCTACCAAAAGCCTCTATAATATGCCCAGCAGCAGATGGACCTTCGTTACCGTAAAGGAGTATTCTACGAGCCGCCGCTATATTTAAAGAAAGCCTTAAAAGTGTTCCTATTAAAAGTATTGACGGGAAAGAAGAAAGTTCCAAAGGAGATTTTACATTTAACACCAATATAAGCACCACCAACGCAAAACCTATTGCAAAAGCAAGCAATATATCTAGTAAAAAAGCAGGAAGAGGTATAAGTATCGCAGCTAAGATAATGCCAAAAAATACTATGACAAAACTTTGCTGCATTAACCTATTTTAAACCCCACCACTAAACCTATTAAAAATATTATCATGTTTAGGTTCTTAAAATCTATAAACTTAAGCAAAGAGCTATGTTCCAAAAGCTCTGATTTGTGATTTAATATTTGGCTTTTAATAAAAGCAAACATCTCGCCTAAAAAATGATAAAAAATGTTTGAATGAGCACCCGGCAAAAAATACCCCACTATTATAAGCACAATTAATACAAGGGCTAGAAGCGATGTAATCTTGTTAAGAAGGTATCCAATTACAACCCCTATTAAAAATATGCCTATAAGCTCTGTCATTTTACGTTACCAAAACTTTTGCAAATATCACTCAAAACGCATTCATGACATTTTGGGTTTTTGGCAGTGCATACTTCTTTTGCATGCCTTAACAAAAGAAGATAAAACTTTGTCCAGTGTTTTTCATCCATTAAAGATTTAAGATGTTCCGTAGTCTTATCTGGGTCCTTGTTGTCATCAAGCCCAAGCCTTTGCACTATCCTATGGACATGTCTATCCACAGCTATGGCTGGTTTGTTAAAAGCGTTTGCTATAACCATGTTGGCGGTTTTCTTGCCAACCCCAGGAAGACTTGTAAGCTCCTCTTCGGTATCTGGTACTTTACCACCGAATTTATCCGTGAGTATTGTAGCTATATCTTTTATGGCTTGAGCTTTTTTGTTGTAAAAGCTTATAGACTTTATTTCTTCTTTTATGTCTTCCAAAGGAGCTTCTTTTAAAGCTTTTGAGTCTTTAAACCTTGAAAAAAAAGATTTTCTTATGCTGTTTACCTTTTCATCCCTTTCTTGGGCTGCCAACACTGTTTCTATCAAAAGCTCAAAAGGATTATCAAATTCAAGGTCTATCTTTGGGTTTTTGTATATTTTAGATAGCCTTTCGTAAACTTCTTTTGCCAAAGTCTTCTCATCCATAACAATTATTATACAGCGTTTATATGTTAATCGTTGTTTTTATACTTTAGCACTTCTTCTTTGTCGCTAAAATGGTATTTTACTCCCTTTATCTCTTGGTAATCCTCATGACCTTTTCCTGCTATTACTATTACATCGCCTTCTTTTGCAATATCAATGGCCAACGCTATGGCTTTTCTTCTATCTTCTTCTACCATAGGAGATTTTGTTTTATCTATGCCCTCTAGTATATCTTTTATTATATCGATAGGTTCTTCAAAACGTGGATTGTCAGAAGTGATTATCACAATATCAGAGAGTTCCGATGCTATCTTACCCATCTTTGGTCTTTTGGTTTTGTCCCTGTTGCCCCCTGCTCCAAAAACACATATAAGACGGTTTTTAGCAATATCTCGTGCCGCTTTTAAAAGCTTTTCTAAAGCATCTGGTGTATGGGCATAATCTATTATTACCTTAACGCCCTTTAACTCTATTGTTTCAAACCTTCCCGGTATTGAGCTTAAAGATAAAAGTCCTTTCTGGATATTTTCTTCGTCAAAACCCATATAAAAAGCAAGCAGTATAGAAGCCCCCATGTTGTACCCTTGAAAACTTCCCATGAGATTCGTTTTTAACTGATAGCGTTTATTTTTATAGTAAAAGCTTAAAACTTTGTTCTCTTGGTCAAAATGCTCAAGCTTTAGATGAGCATCGCTTGAGTATCCGTAAGTTATAGCTTTATCTTTAAACTCTTCGTATAAGCGTTTGCCGTAGTCATCATCTATATTTATAACACATACTTCGTATTTGTAATCTTTGAAAAGTCTTCTTTTGGCATTGAAGTAGTTTTCCATAGTCTTGTGATAATCAAGATGGTCCTGGGTTAGATTTGTAAAAACAGTGGCAAAAAAAGTTGTCGGATATACTCTTAGCTGGTCTAAGGCGTGAGAAGATACCTCCGCCGATACAAAATCTAAGCCTTTTTCACGGGCTTTTGACAAAAGACTAAACCACGTCTTAACACCAGGGGTAGTGTTTGGAGCTTCTAAAAGTTCATCTCCAAGCTTATAATACATAGTCCCTAAAATACCGCCTTTGTACTTTTGGGATAAAATAGCGTGTATTATGTGTGTTGTGCTTGTTTTGCCGTTGGTACCGGTAACTCCTATAACCTTTAGAGCTTCATCTGGCTTGTCAAAGTGCTCTTTTGCGCATTCGCCAAAGGCTTTTTTAGAATCTTCTACAAGTATTATGTTTTTATAGTCTTTGTAAGGTTTTTCTGCCACTACATAAGGAGCGCCTTTTTGAACGGCCTCTTCTATAAAGTCGTGTCCGTCTTTTGAAACGCCTTTTATGGCAAAAAAGATAGTATTTTCATCAACTTCCTTGGAGTTGTCCGTAATGTTATACTTCTTGCAATCTAAATCCATTGTAAACATCAAACTCTTTTGATATATGTTTTTGAGGGATTTGGTAATCCACTTTCACAAAGTAAAGACAGTTTGTGGTGCATTTGGTAACGCAAGATGGCAAAAGCCCCTCTTCTAATCTATTTATACAAAAATCGCATTTTACTACTTTTTCAGTTTCTGGGTTGAAGCTTATTGCCCCGTAAGGACAAGCCACTATGCAAGCCTTACAACCTATACAAAGGTTATCCCTTACATAAACAAGCCCATCTTCTCTTTTTGTCATAGCGGAGGTAGGACAAGCGTAAACGCAAGGGGCGACATCACAGTGAAAGCAGTTCATAGGCATAAAATACGAGATAGCATCATCTTCGTAGTGTTCAAAACGAAGCACCTTCATGGGCCTTGGTCCTTCTTGAAATAGCCCTTTTTCTTGCTTGCAAGCCACCTCACAGGACATACAGCCAATGCATCTGTCTATATCCATAAGCATTATATACTTTTCCATAGAAGATTATATTATAACATTTTTTAAATAAAGCAAGATATTCATCAAATATTCACTTATATACACTTAAATTTTAAATAGGAGGTTTTTTAACATGAGTATTTTAAAAATAGGGTTGGCTTTTGGTATTGGGCTTTTGGTATTTAGATTTTCATATGCCGACAACGGTATAATGTTAAATCAAGAAAAAGCTTATCTTCTTGAGGTTATACACGATAAGATAAATATGCTACAAAACATGGAGATATGCATAGACCAAGCACAGTCTTGGAAAGACCTCAAAAGTTGCAATTTATACGAGCTTTGGGGAGGATACGCGCCACCACCTTATGCACCGCCTTGTCCTTATCAAAACCCATATTACTGCGGGCCGATGCCATGGATGTTTGAGCAAAGAAACAAAAAATAAATTTATGGCGGAGAGGACAGGATTCGAACCTGCGGTACGGCTTTAACCGTACAACGCCTTAGCAGGGCGCCGCCTTCGACCACTCGGCCACCTCTCCTTAGTTTAAACATTATAACATAAAATCTATTTTTAAATTTTCTAATTTACAAGGCTTCTCATACTAAAAGCGCTTAAAACCAAAAACGCAACGCTGTAAAACAAAAGCACCAGCAAAGGAGACCATATGCTCAAGCTATTTTGGTAAAGTAAAATTCTAAGCCCTTCTACAGAGTAAGTCAAAGGATTTAACAAAGCCACCATCTTAAGCCATTTAGGCATCAACGATATCGGATACAAAGCGCTACTTGAGAAAAATATAGGCATAGTAATAATTTGAATGATACTCATAAACCTTTCTACATTTTTAAATACTGATGCTATAAGCATTGAAAAGCTTGCAAAACAAACACCAGAAAGAATTATAACAATGGCTGAAAGTATAAGCGTATAAAAGTTTATAAAGATGTTTATGTTTAAGGCTTTTGAAAGCAACATTATCAAAAAAGCCTGTACCAAAGACCTTATACCAGAAAATATAGCTTTACCGGTGGTGATAGAAGAGTATGGGATGGGAGCACTTAGAAATCTTGTTATCTGACCTTGGTCTTTGTCCCATATTAAAGATATACCGTAAAAAAACGATACAAACATCACCGACTGGGCTAAAATACCCGGCGTCATAAAAGAAAGATAATCCCCTTTTATGGGTATACTTTTTATATTTTTAAACACATTGCCAAAAAGAAGTATCCAGATAAGAGGCTGAACGGCTCTTGTCAGTATATCTATTTTTTGACGTATCATTTTCCTTAGCTCTATTTCCAGTATTACCAAAGTCCCTCTTGTAAAAGCCAAAAACCACATTTAACTGAGCCTTTTTACTATGTTTCTTGTTTTTCTTATAGACTTTATATCTTGGCTATTATCTTCTAAGCTCTCGCCTGTAAGCTGTATGAAAATCTCTTCCAAGCTAGCATTTTTATTTCCTATCATATCTCTTAACTCTTCCAAAGTACCTTTTGCTATTATCTGCCCTTTTTTCATGATGGCTATCTTATCACAAAGGCGCTCCGCTTCGTTCATATCATGGGTAGTGATTAAAATCGCCATCTCTTGTTTTTTTGATTTTAGAAAGTTCCATATACTAAGTTTTGCATTTGGGTCTAAGCCTACACTTGGCTCATCTAAAAGAAGGAGCTTTGGTTCATGCATCATTGCCATTGCTATTTCAAGCTTTCTTATCATACCACCGGAAAACGTTTGCACCAAAGAGTCTTTTCTATCCACCAAGTCTATAGCTTTTAGCATATGAAAAATCCGATCTTTTGACACTCCGTAAAGCTTTCCAATAAGACGCAAATTCTCATAAGCACTTAGATTTGGTATCACAGAGATATCTTGAGGTACGTATCCGATTTGACTTTTTATCTTGATAGGATTTTTGGTTATTGGTTCACCAGCTATCCTTACTTCACCAGATGTTGGCGGTATTACACCAGCTATTATTTTTATAGTGGTGGTCTTCCCAGCACCGTTTGTACCAAGAAGACCAAAAATTTCACCTTTTTTTACTTCAAAACTTATACCTTTTAAAGCCTCAAAACCGTTGTAGTTTTTCCTTAGGCTTTTTACCTCTAGTAAGAGCTCTTCCAAAATTTCAATCTTTTGCTGCCAAAGGTATTACTAAACCTGCCCATATACCGTTTAAAACAGCTGCAACCACCATAAGAAAACCAAAGGTTACAGTAGAATGTTCTTGACCGTGCCATAAAATAGCACCAGCCACCTCAGCAATTACAAACACCAACGTCGTTAACCACAAAAGAGCTACTCCTTTCATGATGCAAACCTCCTATCCATTTAAACTTTATTATAACTCAAATTCGCCTTTTTTATAAAGTTTTTTAGTATATCAAACCCACACTCTGAGACTATGGACTCTGGATGAAACTGCACACCAAAAATAGGAAGAGTTTTATGTCTTATACCCATTATATCACCATCTTCTGCCACAGCATCTATTATAAACTCATCTGGCAACGTATCTTTATCTATCACCAGAGAGTGGTATCTTACAGCTTTGAATGGATTTGGCAACCCTTCGTAAAGACCTCCTTTATCGTGAGTTATCATAGAGGTTTTGCCGTGCATAAGCCTCTTGGCTTTTATTATGTTAGCCCCAAAAGCATAGCCTATACTTTGATGTCCAAGGCAAACCCCCAATATAGGATATTTATCTTTGTAAGCTTTTATTACATCCACAGATATACCAGCCTCTTTGGGAGAACAAGGACCCGGAGAGATGACTATAGCATCTATATTGATATCTTCTATATCTTCTGGCTTTATTTCATCGTTTTTTACAACCTCTACCTCATGCCCTAGTATGTTAAAATACTGCACCAGATTGTAAGTAAAAGAGTCATAGTTATCTATCATTAAAAGCTTCATACTAACAATATAAAACCATTCAATACTTTTGCAATATTTAGAACATCATACCGAGTTTTATACCAAGCCTATAGTTGTCAGGATTTATACCAGTATTTTTGTATTCCGACGCAAACTGATACTTAGCTTGGGCGCCAATATAAATATTTTGAGACACTTTCAAGTCGATCTCGCCAGAACCCTGCATAGTCCCCACAATGCCAGAAGATATGCCTTGCAACTTTACATCAGCTGCCCCTATACCAGCGCCAAAACCGGCAAAAAGGTTTTCGCCTATAGGATAAAGATATCTCATGTTTAATTCTATGTTTGAAAAATCAAGATGAGAACCGTCTCCATAGGCTCTACCAGTGCCAAGCTGTAAAGAAGGCTTTAGCTGTCCGTAAGCTACTTTGAAAAGCCTACAGTTCCAATCTATACCTACCCCAAGATAAGGTCCGTCAAAACTGCTTATATGAGACCCCATGAAATGCATATAATCAAGCTTCATATAAGATGTGAAATCACCCAGATTTTGACTGGCATAGGTATCTGGCTGTGCCAACGCTATGCTACCAAAAGCTAAGAAAACTGCTAAAAGCTTTACCTTCTTCATAAAGCATCCTCCTACTAAATATTATAATATGATAAAATATAACAATGAAACTTTATGTGGTCCCCACCCCCATAGGGAACTTAGACGACATAACGATAAGGGCTATAAACACGTTGAAATCTGTAAAATTTATAGCTTGTGAAGATACCAGAAGAGTGCAGATACTTTTAAAACACTACAACATTGAAGGCAAAATACTTTTATCTTACTATCATCCAAAAGAAGCTATACAGATTAAAAAAATTGTATCTTTGATAAGAAAAGATGAAGATGTGGCTTTGGTATCAGACGCTGGTACTCCCTCTATATCAGACCCTGGTTTTAAGCTTATAAACACCTGTATAAAAGAAAATATACCTGTAGAGGTGTTGCCAGGCCCTTGCGCTCTCATAACAGCCGTTGTAGGTTCAGGATTACCAACGCATAGTTTTATGTTTGTTGGCTTTGCCCCAAGAAAATCTCAAGAATCTTTTTACAAAGAGATGTTCCAAACAGACGTAGGCTCTTATATACTTTACGAATCGCCCCAAAGAATATTGGATACCCTAAACGTGATAAGCCACATAGCACCAGATATAACCGTTGCAATAGCAAGAGAGCTTACAAAAATACACGAAGAGTATATAAGAGGCAACATAAAAGATGTCATAGAAGAACTCAAAAAAAGAGACAACAACATAAAAGGAGAGATAGTTTTGGTGCTTTCAAAAGAAAACACTTTGGCTAAAGAAAACTAATATTAAGCCACAACTTGCTCTAAAGCCTTAAAACACATGATACAAAACATCATCTTGAATAATTTTTTGATTATATTAAAAGCTAAATAAGGAGATGTTCTATGTATACAATGGATATTGAAATTCCAAATCCGGGGTGCGAGCGTTGTACAGAACCTCTTGATTTTGACTTTACGTTTGCATTTCAGCCAATAGTTGATATAGAGCAAAAAAAGATATTTGCTCACGAAGCCTTAGTAAGAGGTAAAGAAGGACAGGGTGCAGGTTGGGTTTTACAGCATGTAAACGATAAAAATCGTTATAGGTTTGACCAAGAGTGCAGGATAAAGTCTATAACCTTGGCGGCAAAGCTTGGTATAAAAACTAAGTTATCTATAAACTTTATGCCAAATGCAGTGTATGTCCCCGAAGTTTGTATTCGCACTACTATTGAAGCTGCTGATAAAATAGGTTTTGATATTAAAAATATTATATTTGAAGTGCTGGAAGATGAAGAGATAAAAAACCCTGACAAACTAAAGGATATCTTTTCTTACTATGCAAAAGAAGGATTTGGTACAGCCATAGATGATTTTGGTTCAGGATACGCTGGGCTTACTCTATTGGCGGAGTTGCAACCTAAATTTATCAAGTTAGACATGTATCTAATTCGTAACGTGCACAAAGAGAAGGCAAAACAATCTATTTTAAACGGTATCATAACTACCGCAAAAGATATGAATATAGATATTATAGCAGAGGGTATAGAAAACGTAGAAGAGGCTCTATGGCTAAAAGACAAAGGCATAAAACTTATGCAAGGGTATTTATTTGCTAAACCTGGCTTTGAGCACTTGTTTGATGAGTCTGAAATAAACTTTCCATTTTAACAGATTAAGCTCTAAGCTCTACCTCATCTGGGGCTGTGAAAAAAGCTATAGCTAAGAGTATCCATCCTACAAACAATACAATACCCCCTATACCAAACAAAATTATCGTAATAGCGCCTATAAACATAGTAAGCCCAGCCGTTTTAAATAAATTATGGTTAATAGCTAAACCAAGCATAGCATAAGCCTCTTTATAAAAATAAGTGGCTCCTACAAATAGAAAATAAAACAATATCATCGTAGAGATTATACCAACACCTATACCACTCCAAGCATACATAAAGCCAGAAAACACAGCAACGCTCATAAAACTCATCAAACCAAATACAATAGCTATAATCCAGCCACTTAGCCCCAATACAAAACCTATTATGAATTTATTAAAAATTTCTGGCTTTTTAATCATGTTACTAATTTGATAAATGCTTAATATAAGAAGTATGCCTCCTATGATCCAAAGAGCCGTTCCTATAAATGGTAAAACGCCTAAAAGCATCAGTATAACCCCAATGCCACCAAGCAATTTCTGTGTAGATATATTTACTTTGTTATAAGTTGGGTTGTTTTCTTCCATTGTTTTTTCCTCCTATTACTATTATAACTTATACATTCCTTTTTTGATGAAAAAAATATTACATATTTTCTATCCTTGAAGAGTTGTAGACAACGCTTACGCTACTTATAATCATGAATACCGCTGACCATATTGGTTGGATAAGACCAGCCATAGCTAAAGCAATGCCAAAGGTGTTGTAAACGCTTGCCCATATAAAATTTGAGTATATTATTTTTTTTACCTTTTGAGAGAATTTTATAATCCAAGGTATGGCTTTTAAGTTTTTGTTAAAAAGCAAAATACTAGCAGATATCCTTGCTACACCAGAAGCGTTTGCCACCGCTACACTCACATCGCTTACGCTCATAGCCAGAGCATCGTTTATGCCGTCTCCCACATACATTATTTTTGAGCCTTTGGCTTTTTTATCCATTACAACCCTTTGTTTGTCGTGAGGTTTCAAAGACCAATAAACCTCATCAAACAAGCTAGAAAACTCTTCCACAAAGGCCTTTTCATCCCCAGAGATAAGACCCACTTTATATCCCATCTCTTTTAACCTTTTTACGGCCTCCACAGCATTTTCATCTATCTTTTGTTTAAAATAAAGCACTCCTTCAAGCTTACCATCCACAGACACATACACACAAGATACGTTTTCTTTACAGCTTAGATTTGTTATACCGCTTTTTTCCATAAGCTCTTTCGAGCCTATCTGCCATTTTTTATTTTCTACAAAAGCCTCAATACCATAACCGGGCAATATTCTTACGTTGCTTGGTTTTAAAAAATCTCCTTGATAGTAGTTTAATAGGCTTTTAGCGATAGGATGTTTTGAGTAGTTTTCAATAGAAGCTACCTTTTTAAGAAAATCTTTTTCATTACCAAAGTGCTTATAACCGCTGTACTCCAAATTTTCCAAAGTGATGGTACCAGTCTTATCAAAAAGCACCTCGTTTATATGCCTAACGTTGTAAAGGGCTCTTAAATTTTGAAGGATTATGCCTCTTCTTGCCAAAGAGTTGGCAGCGTTCCACAAAGCCAAGGGCGCAGCCACGTTAAAAGCGCAAGGGCAAGCTATCAAAAGCACCGCCAAAGAGCTCATCAAAGCCTTATCAAAGCCAGATTTATAATACCAAAAGCCAAAGGTTATAAGAGAAAGTGTTATAATGGTGGGGACAAATATAGCTGAAATCTTATCCGCTATGTTTTTCTCTGGTGCAAAAGAAAGTTTTGCAAGCTCTATATTTTCTATAATTTTATTTATGGTGTTTGAGTTAAAATCGTTTATAGCTTTTATTAAAAAACTCCCATCTATGCTAACGCTCCCAGCATAAACGCTGTCGCCTTCAAACTTAGCAACGGGCTTTTGCTCACCTGTAAAAAAGCTCTCTTTTACAAACCCTTGCCCTTCTATTATAATGCCGTCTACTGGTATTATCTCATCTGGTTTTACTTTTACTATATCTCCTATTTTTACTTCGTCTATTCTTACAGTTTTCTCAACGCCGTTTTCTACAACAACAGCATAGCTTGGCAAAAGATCTTTCACTTCACCTATACTTTTAGCAGCTCTATATCTACCAAAAGCCTCTATAAACTTTCCAAAAGCTGATAACGCCACTATCATAGTAGCGGTTTCATAGTAGGGAGTACCTACTCCCATAATGGTAGAATAAATAGATATACCGTAAGCGGAAAAAGCACCTATCGCTATCAAAAGGTCTGTGGTAATAGATTTTCTCAGAAGGGCTTTTACAGAGTTTACAAGGTAATCAAAGCCAATAAGTGCCATAACAGGTGTTGAAAGAAGAAGCAAGAAGTAGTTTGTGAGTCTCACTATAGGGTCATGGGAAGTTTTTGAAACATCCCCTCCATATATGGTAAAAGAAAGCATCATCACATAACCAGCCAAGAAAAAGCTTATGCCAAACTTTATAAAAAACTTTTGGACGCTTTGAGAAGTCTCGTTTCCAGAGATTTTGTTTACAAGATAACACCCAGTACAGCAAAATTCCCTATCTACACCTTTTACGTTGAAAACGATAGGATTTCCAGATATACCTATACCGCATTGATAACATCTATGAATAGAGGCTTCATCCATTCATTCTGATTTTAAATGTTAAATGAGCGTTTGTCAATGGTATAATAGTATATTGAGAAATTTTTACGGAGGATTTCGTGTATTTTCAAGAGATAATACTCAACTTACAGGATTTTTGGTCTAAAAACGGATGCGCTATAATGCAAGGCTACGATATAGAAGTGGGAGCCGGGACCATGAACCCAGCTACTTTTTTGAGGGTGCTCGGCAAGAAGCCTTTTAACGGAGCTTATGTAGAACCCTCAAGAAGGCCAAAAGATGGAAGATACGGAGAAAACCCAAACAGACTACAACATTATTTCCAATTTCAAGTGATATTAAAACCAGCCAAAGAAAACTCCCAAGAGCTTTATCTTAAAAGCTTAGAAACCCTGGGTATAGACCAAAACCTTCACGATATAAGGTTTGTAGAAGATGATTGGGAAAGCCCTACGCTTGGTGCTTGGGGTCTTGGATGGGAAGTATGGTTAGATGGAATGGAGATAACACAGTTTACCTACTTTCAACAAGCAGGGGATATAGATTTGGACCTCATAGCTTGCGAAATCACCTACGGGCTTGAACGCATAGCGATGTATCTTCAAAATGTTGACAACGTGTTTGATTTAAAATGGAACAAAGACCTCACCTACAGAGATATATATTTTGAGTTTGAAAAAGAGTGGTCTGTATACAACTTTGAAAAATCAAACCAAGATAGGCTTTTTAAGCTTTTTGAAATATACGAAGAAGAAGCAAAATCTCTTATAGAAGAAAAGCTCGTATACCCAGCTTACGACTATGTGCTAAAGTGCTCTCACACTTTTAACCTTCTAGATGCAAGGGGCGCGATATCTGTCCAAGAAAGAACCAACTACATAAAACGCATAAAACATATGGCATCTCAAGTGGCTTCTTTATACATAGAAAAGGAGAACAACCTATGAACAATATACTTTTAGAACTTCAAACGGAAGAGCTTCCCTCTTCATTTTTGCTAAAAGCCAACGAAACTCTTAAAGATACAGCAAAAGCCTTTTTAAAAGAAAAAAACGTAGAGTCAAACGAAGACATAAAAATATTCACAACTCCAAGAAGAATAGGTATTTTGATAGAAAATTTACCAGATTCAAACAAAAAAGAGGAAATCCTTGTAATAGGACCTCCTTATGAGGCTTGCTACAAAGATGGATTGCCCACAAAAGCTTTAGAGGCTTTTCTTAAGAAAAACAACGCTTCTTTAGATGAGGCTTTTAAATACGAAAAGCAAGGCGGTATATATATAGCCATAAAAAAACAAGTGGGCGGTATATCTATAGAAGAGCTTTTCAAAGAGTTTCCAGATTTTGTGATAAAATCTTTGACCTACAAGAAGATGATGAGATGGGACAACTCTTCAATGAGATTTCCAAGACCCATAAGAGGTATAGCACTTATTTTAAACGATAAGCCTATATACCCTTACAAAAACACTTCAAGAGGTCATAGGTTTTTATCAAACGAATTTGTTATAGAAAACGCCAAGTCTTACGAGGAGCTTTTAAAAAAGCATTTTGTAATACCTACTTTCAAAGAGCGTAGAGATATTATATTAGATTTGGTTTTATCAAAAGCCAAAGAACTAAACATAACCCCAGACTACGAAGAGGAGCTTATAGATGAAATCACAAACTTGGTAGAATACCCTTACCTTGTGATAGGAGAGTTTGAAAAAGAGTTTTTAAGCTTGCCAGATGTTGTCATCAAGACTGTGCTTGCTCATCATCAAAAGTTTATAACCACAAAAAAAGATAGCATTACAAACATTTTTTTTGGTATATCAAACATAGAAGACAAAAAAGGCTATATAAAAGACGGTTATCAAAAGGTGGTAAAAGCAAGGCTAAGGGACGCCGTATTTTTCTACAACGAAGACTTAAAAAGACCCTTTGATTTTTTTGTAGAAGAACTAAAAGGCATCATGTTTCATCACAAGCTTGGAACGATGTTTGACAAGACTAAAAGACACGTAGCCTTAGGGGAGTATTTGTCTTTGGCTTTTAACACAAAAAAAGAAATACTTTTAAAAGCCTGCAAACTTTCTTTGTTTGATATAGCCACCAACATGGTAAAGGAGTTTGACGAACTTCAAGGCTATATGGGCATGATATATGCAAAAGCCAAAAACGAAGATGAAGAGCTATCGAAAGCCCTTTTAGAACAGTATATGCCAGACAAGATAGAAGGTGTCCCATCCACAAAAACGGGAGCTTTGCTTGGTATTATAGTAAAATCAGACAACATAGTATCTTTGATAGGGGCTGGTGAGATTCCAAAAGGCACATCAGATGCTTACGGCATAAAGAGAAACATATACGGTGTTATAAAAACCGTTTTAGAGCAGGATATCGATATAGATTTAGAGGGGCTTTTCCAAAAAGTCTATGAGCTTTTAGAAAACAAAGCAAAGCTCCTTAGCTACGAAGAGATATTAAAGCATGTAAAAAATCTCTTTAGAACAAGGCTAAACACGTATTTTGAAGAGTATCCTTACGATATAGTAAGGGCAGTGTTGGAAGTAGAAGACCCTTTAAGGGTAAAAACTATAAAAAGCAAAGTAGAGCTTTTATCCTCTAACAGAGACATAGTAGAAAACATAGCAAAAGTGTATAAAAGGATAAGAAAAATACTGCCAAAGGATTTTACACCAAAGGATATAAAAGAGGGGCTTTTTGAAAACCACTTGGAAGAAGAACTTTACAAGATTTCAAAAGAAACAAAAGACAAAGAGCTTTCCAAAGAGCTGTTAGATTATATAAACGACAATAAGAAGATAGTGGATGAATTTTTTGATAAAATACTTGTTATGGCTGAAAACATGGATGTAAGAAACAACAGACTTAGCTTGCTTTATAATATCTATAAAAGCCTAAAACGTATAGCAGATTTTGAACACATTGTTATAAAGGAGGCATAAAATGAGCATCGGTAAAAAAATAAGGCTTGAACGTATCATCAACAGAGAAACCCAAAAAACCATCATAGTACCAATGGACCACGGCGTAAGCTCAGGGCCCATAGAAGGTCTCGTGGATATGAAAAAAACCATAGATGCGGTGTCAAAAGGCGGTGCAAACGCAGTTTTGATGCACAAAGGGCTTGTAAAAGCAGGACACAGGGGCTCTGGTAAAGATATAGGCCTCATAATACACCTTTCAGCTTCCACAGACCACTCACCCACAAAGAACGACAAGGTGTTGGTATGCACCGTAGAAGAAGCCATAAGACTTGGAGCAGACGCCGTGTCTATACACGTCAATATCGGGGCTCCGATGGAAAGGGAAATGTTAAGAGATTTTGGTTTTATATCAAGAGTTTGCGATGAATGGGGAATGCCACTTTTAGCTATGGTATACGCAAGAGGCCATGAGATAAAACCTCAAGATCAATACGATAAGACCTTTGTAGCACACTGCGCAAGGATAGGAGAAGAACTTGGAGCAGATTTGGTGAAAGTGCCCTATACAGGAGATGTAGAATCTTTCAAAGAGGTGGTAAAGGGTACTCATATACCTGTGGTGATAGCAGGTGGACCCAAGATGAAAACCGAAAAAGACGTACTTGAGATGGTGGAAGGTGCTATAAAAGCCGGAGCAGCAGGGCTTTCTATTGGAAGAAACATATTCCAAGCCAAAGACCCAGAAAAGATAACAAGAGCCATGTACATGATAGTGCATGAGGGTAAAACCGCAGAAGAAGCATCAAAATTTTTACACTCATAAATAGGAGATAAAAATGATATTAAAAGGTAAAAAAGCTCTTATAATGGGTTTAGCAAACGACAAAAGCATAGCTTACGGTATTGCCAAAAGCTTTAAACGAGAAGGAGCCGAAATAGCCATAAGCTACGCCGGTGAATCTGTGAAAAAAAGGGTTATGCCTATAGCAGAGGAGCTTGGTACAGAGCTTGTTTTTGAGTGCGATGTATCAAAAGACCAAGACATAGAAAACCTAGCCAACAACATAAAAGAAGTCTGGAACAATATAGATATAGTAGTACACTCTATAGCCTACGCCCCAAAAGATGAGTTTAAAAACGGGGTTATAGATACCACGAGAGCTGGTTTTGGTATAGCAATGGATATATCAGTTTATTCTTTTATAGCTGTTGTAAGGGCTTTTTCAAGCATAATGAACGAAGAAGGAGCTTTCTTGACGCTTTCTTACTACGGGGCTCAAAAGGTAGTACCTCACTACAACGTCATGGGTATAGCAAAAGCAGCCTTAGAAAGTGCTACAAGGTATCTGGCTTTTGACATAGCAAAGAAAAATCAAAGAGCAAACTGCATATCCGCAGGTCCTATTAAAACTTTATCCGCTTACAGCATCACCGGATTTCACCTTCTAATGGAACACACGGTAAGGGTAAGTCCTTTAGGAAGGCATGTAACCATAGAAGAGGTGGGAGATACGGCAGCGTTTTTGTGTAGCGAGTGGGCAAGAGGCATCACAGGTCAAACCATATACGTAGATAGCGGTTACAGTATAATGGGTGTCTCTGACAAAGAAGAAGAGTAAGAGGTTATATCTTGCTGGAGTCTTTAAGCTCAAAAGAATTTGATAAAGAACTAATAGGTTATTGCATAGGTTGTAATTGTGGGTGTAAGTTTATAGCTTATATAAAAGATAACAAAATAGTGGATGTCACAGGGCATCCTTCCGATAGGCTTGGGATGGGTAGTTTTTGCACGAAAGGTATAGCCCTCGTCCAAGAGCTTCCTTTTTCGGAGCTTAGGTTAAAAGAATCAGATAAACCCAGTATAGATTTAAGCAACGACATAGGGATATATGTAGATAGATTTTGTACCGACGAAGAGCTTCAAAGGGCTTTTTCTTTTACAGAAAACGTATACTCAAATATGCTTTACGTTGAAAAGCCTAAAACTATAGAAATAGAAAATATACCCGATAAAAAGGTAATCCTAAACATATCAGAACCCTCTTACTACGATGTAATGCTATCAAGGTGGATTATAGATGCAAAACAAAAAGGAGCAAAGCTTTTCAGCGCTGGTGCGATGTTTACAAACATAATGTTTAAATCACACTATAAAAAGTTGATAGAGCCATATCAGTTTTTAAGCTTTTTAGAAAACATAAAAAACGCCTTTGATATAGGACATAGCGAAGATGAGTTTATAAACAAATTTGCCACATTTTCTACAAAATTAAGTAGCGCTCTTATAATAATAGAAGATAGTTATATTAAGATAGATAGAGATTTCGTTTTAGGATTTTTAAAACATATGAAAGAAAAATACAACATAGATTACATCATCACCGGCAACATAACCCATTGGCCTGTCAAGAATATAAAAGAACATTTAAAAGACATAGAAAATCACAACGTTATCATAAACGTAGGGGACATGTTTAGACATATACCAGATAACAAGCTAGAAAGCTTTTCTAAAAAAGATATACTGAGCCTTTCTCATATGGCAAACATGAGCGTCAACCTATCCAAATATTATCTTCCAAGAAAGTTTTTTATAGAGATGGATTTTACTAAGAAAACGGCGTTTTTAGATGTAAGTGCCAAAAAACTCTTTGAAAATGAAAACTCTTATACGCTTCTTGATATAATACCGGATGTTAAAAATATTTCTCATATTAAAAGCCCAAAATACGAGCCTACAAATCTAAACGGTTATGCACTTTTTGTGGGCAACAGCGTAGTAGACGATATGGGACATTACTCAAGGTGGCTTCACGAAATAGAGTCAAACCAATACGTATATATAAACAAAACGCTGGGAGATAGCATAAGTATAGCCGACGGAGAGCTTTTAGAAATCACTACCGAATACGGAAAAGCCATCTTCAAAGTAAAAATTTCTGCAAATATACCAAACAACACATTTTTTATATCCAACGGCTTTGATGAATATCAGCCCTTTTACGAAGGAGTAAGACCAGGGGTTTTAACTATTGACAAAAGTTTTATACCGGTGGTAAGATATAGAAAGGTATAAACTTAGGAGGTTTAAAATGAATAAAAGTTTAGAAGGTAAACTAGTAGTTTTCCTAGACGAAGTTGGTATCGACGACATACCTTACGTTGGTGGGAAAAACGCATCTTTGGGGGAGATGATAAGACATTTAAAACCAAAAGGAGTAAATGTACCTTATGGTTTTGTGGTAACCGCCGAAGCTTACAGATACTTCATAAAGCACAACAACCTTGAAGAGAAGATAAAAGATGCCCTAAAAGATTTAGACCCTTCAAACTTAGAACAGCTTGCCAAGAAAGGCCATGCCGTAAGAGAAATGATAAGAGCTGGTGATTTTCCGCAAGACTTAGAAGACGAGATAACAAAAGCTTACGAAAAACTATCCCAAATGTATAACACCCATGCAGTAGATGTGGCGGTTAGATCTTCTGCCACAGCGGAGGATTTACCTGATGCTTCTTTTGCAGGTCAGCAAGAAACCTATCTAAACGTAGTAGGGGCTCAAAATGTACTTGTAGCCGTCAAAAATGGTTTTGCATCGCTTTTCACAGACAGAGCCATATCCTATAGACATTCTCACAACTTTGACCACTTTAAGATAGCCATATCTATGGGTGTCCAAAAGATGGTACGCTCAGATTTAGGTGCCTCTGGGGTTATGTTTACCATAGATACAGAAAGCGGCTTTAAAGATGTGGTGGTTATAAACGCCATATACGGTCTTGGAGAGATGATAGTCCAAGGTATGGTAACTCCAGATGAGTACATGGTCTTCAAGCCTACTCTCAAAAAAGGCTTTTCTGCCATCATAGAGAAGAAACTTGGCAAAAAAGATAGGAAAATGATATACGGGGTGGGGTCTGATAGGGTGAAGATAATAAACGTGCCTCAAAATGAGCAAAAGCTTTACGCTTTAAATGATGATGAGATACTTACCTTGGCAAAATGGGGCATAGAAATAGAAGAGCACTACAAAAAACCTATGGATATAGAATGGGCAAAAGACGGCAACGATGGTCAGCTTTATATAGTCCAAGCAAGACCAGAAACAGTCCAATCAAGACGCCAACAAAATAAGCTCATAGTATACGAAATAAAAGACCCTCTTGAAGAAAGGATAAATCACAGGATATTAAGCGGCATAGCCGTAGGTGATAAAATAGCCGTAGGCACAGTAAAAGTGATACACAGCATCAAAGAAGCTTCAGATTTTAAAGAAGGAGATATACTGGTTACAGATATCACAGACCCAGACTGGGAACCTATAATGAAAAAAGCCGCTGGCATCATTACCAACAGAGGCGGTAGAACCGCACATGCAGCTATAGTGGCAAGAGAATTTGGTGTCCCAGCTGCCGTAGGTACCCAGAAGGCAACAGAAGTGTTAAAAACTGGTATGAGAGTGACACTTTCTTGCGCTGAAGGAGAAACTGCATACGTATACGATAAAGAGTTGGAATTTGATGCAAAAGAAATAGATTTATCAAACATCAAAAAGCCAAAAACCAAAATAATGATAAACGTAGCAGACCCAAGCTCGGTGTTTAGATACGCCGCCATTCCAAACGATGGGGTAGGTCTTGCCAGAGAAGAGTTTATCATAGCAAACTATATAAAAATACATCCTTTAGCCCTTATAAACCTAAATTATGTAAAAGAAAAAGACCCGGAGCTTTACAAAGAGATAGAGAATATAACCTTTGGCTACGACAACAAAGAAGAGTATTACGTAAAGAAGCTTTCTTACGGGATAGCAAAGATTGCGGCGGCTTTTTATCCAAACCCTGTAATAGTGAGGTTTTCTGATTTTAAAAGCAACGAATACGCAGGACTTTTAGGCGGTAAATATTTTGAGCCAAAAGAAGAAAACCCAATGATAGGCTGGAGAGGTGCTTCTAGGTATTATTCAGATAAGTTTAAAGTAGCCTTTGGGCTTGAGTGTAAAGCAATACTAAGGGTTAGAAATAAAATGGGTCTTGACAACGTAAAGGTGATGGTGCCATTCTGTAGGACGCCTCAAGAAGGCGCAAAAGTGCTAGAAACCATGAAAGAGTTTGGGCTTGTAAGAGGAGAAAATGGCCTTGAAGTTTATGTAATGGCAGAAATACCAAGCAACATAATATTAGCAGACCAATACGCCGAGATATTTGATGGATTTTCCATAGGTAGCAACGACCTAACCCAGCTAACCCTTGGTATAGATAGAGACTCTGATTTGGTAGCTCATCTATACGATGAAAGAAACGAAGCAGTCAAAATCATGGTGGCAAACCTCATAGACGTAGCCAAAAAAACCAACAGAAAAGTAGGTATATGTGGCCAAGCCCCAAGCGACTTCCCAGATTTTGCTCAGTTCTTAGTAGAAAAAGGTATAGACAGCATATCCCTAAATCCAGACTCAGTTTTTAAAACTATGCTTGCTGTCGTAGAAATGGAGGAAAAATTGCATAAATAATATATGTGAGGTATTTATGGAAAAAGTTGTTCCTCTTGCCAAAAAGCTTTTAGAAGAGCGGGGAAGCATATTATTGGTTTGTCATGAAAACCCAGACGGTGATACCTTAGGTAGCGCTTTAGCTCTATATATATTTTTAAAAAAGTTAAACAAAGATGTTTATGTTTTTTGTAAAGACAACATTCCTAAGTTTGCTCAGTTTTTACCAAGAGTAGATGAAGTCCTTCACCCAAAAGATTTGGAGGGAAAGTTCTTTGATTTGGCAATTATAGTAGATGCTTCTGGTTTCAAAAGGGCTAACTTTGAAATATCGTCAAACTGCAAAGCACGTATTGACCATCATGTGGGTGGGGATTTTTACGGACTTTACGATTTTGTAGATTATTCTTATGCTTCTACTACACTTTTGGTTTATGAGCTTTTAAAATACATAAACAAAGATCTCATAGACAAAGACATTGCTCTTTGCCTTTACACTGGACTTTGCACAGACACGGGATTTTTCAGATACTCAAACACTACCAAAGAAGTGTTTGAGGCAGCATCATCGCTATGTTCTTACGGCGTAGAGCCAAACTACGTATGGAAAAATTTTGGAGAAAGAGAGAGCCTGTCTAAGCTAAAGCTTATAAGCAAAGCCTTAGAAAACCTTGAGATATTCCACAGCGGAAAAACCGCTGGTATTATCATAACTCAAGGCATGTTGGAAGAGACTGGAGCTCTTTACGAAGATACAGAAGGGCTTGTAAACTATCCAAGAAGACTAGAAGGTGTTTATGTGGCTTTTGCCATGATAGAAACCAAAAAAGAGGACGGCACCACATTTTGGCGAGTATCTTTAAGAAGCAAAGAAGAGTTTGTAGACGTATCCAAAATAGCACAGCGCCTTGGAGGCGGTGGCCATAAGTACGCTTCTGGTTGTAAATTGTATGACGATATGCATACATCTTTATACAAGCTTTTAGACAGCATAGCCTTAGAACTAAACGCTTTAAGTAAAGATAAAGAGCTTTCTTTGGAAGAGGTAAAAGTTTAAATATATTTTTCAAAAGCCACAAAAGGTATCACCTTGGGGCAAAATTTATCATTTTATAAAATCAGTCGTTGTCATCTTCTAACATGACATTTCCAGTATAGTATATATTAGATGTACAACTTGATACACTGCACATACTCACATCTAGCAGATAGCTGCTACCAGATGTAAAGGAAGACCATGTCATAGAAGTTGGATAAATCGTCGGGCTAAAAAGTGGTATTGCAATCAA